>NZ_JBAPTY010000216.1:0-6833 GCF_049282395.1 Halobacillus sp.
TGACCTTCTTCCTGTCATGGTTGGACTTAAGACCTCGAGAGGCTAGGCACCAAAACTAGCCTGGAGCTGGCGGAGATAAAGAAAACACGAAGAGCGGAGGAGCGATTCGATGTTGCCTTATCGTACAGAAGTGAGGGAAGTCTCACTAGACGCTAGGTGCTGGAGCTGGATAGCACTCCATGCGGTTTAGGTACTGACTAGTGACTAAATCTGTATAGTTGAGTGTAAGAACGGGAGAAGGAGCTAGGCGAGACCCCACAGGGAGTGAAGCGAGCGAGGAGGCTTGCCAGTTCCCCCGCAGGAAAGCGAGTTGTTTCCGTAGCCAGCCCCTCTCTATATGAGCAACGGACCCAAGTTATCTCGAAACTGTGTCTTCCGCAATCTGGCCCTGTTGTTTAATAAGCTATTAAGTTTCCATGCAATACTTATATGCTTATATATTTTTCTAGGAACACAAAAAAAGACGCAAGTGTACGGCTTGCGTCGAAACGTAGGGAAAATGTCACGGTGTGGTAAACCATGAATCTATAACCATTAATTATAGATACCCTATTATATGTAGTCTTTTCTCTTTTGTATTGGTGGATGACCTATATAATCTAGAAACTTTAAAATCATATTGATCTTATAGAAAGTAGACAGATGTACAGGCGCAAACCTTTATCCTACATAGAATGATAAGGAATGATCAATAAGAAGAGGAGAGATATTTAATGTCATATCATTCAAAAAAAGGGAACTGCGTTCGTGATATTCTAGAAAAAATTCTAGCTGCTCAAGAAGAAGTGGCTTTGGCTGACGAGTGTGATGTCAGCTGTGAACGGTCTATTCGTGATCTAGTAGGGCCTGCTACAGGCGGAAACGGGGATACAACCATTCCTTTCATTCTTTATTGCGAAGATTGCAAACCTTTCTTTGCCAGTGGTATTAAAAAGATTAACGGAACGTTCTACTGCGTAGAGACTCCAATCTTCAAAGCTATTAAATTTACAGATGACAAGAGAAACTGCATCAAACTTGAACTGCTTAAACCAGATAACAATAGCATGGCCTTAAACAGGCATTGCAGCAAAAAAGATGTATGCGATTTAGTAAACGGAGTTACGGAATTCAAATCTACAGGAATCTGTATGACGTTTGACCTTGACTGCATCTGTGGAATTACATGTCTTGATACAACTACACCGGTCCCTGTAACAGAAGCCGACTTTACTCATGGGCACGTTCACGAAGGTTAATTAAAATAAACCAGGGGGGAAATCCCTGGTTTATTTTAAAGATTTTAAATGGACAACCTGTCTACGCCTGGTTTCTAAAAAAACAATAGACTTGTTTTGCTAAGCTTTTTAACCTCTAACCACGGGAGAGAGACTCCATGTGCCAAATTGTTTGCGGATATGAACGACCTGTCCGATATGATAGGCATTGTGAATAAAAAGGTGGGCCAGGGTAGCAGCCCATTTCTCAAGCTTATCGTCACTGCACCGCTTGATTTCTTTACGAAATTCGGCAAAAACAATGCTGTTATTCACAGCTATCTGTCTCCATGACAGGCTTCCATGACTCTGGAACGTGTCATAGTATCTGGGAAGTTCATCTATTTCCTCTCCCCTGAAGCGGCATAAATAACGATAGTTGTAAAAGTAGAGATGATTGAGGAGTTCTGCAATAGAGTGGGTTTGTTCATCTTCCGGTCTTTCATGAACCTGATAATCTTCTAAATCCCGAATAGACATTTCATAGCAGACAAACCAGTTGTTTTCGTCATAAATGGCGGCTAGTTGTTCTAATAATACCTCTCTCATTGTCATGCTTTTCGCCTCCAAATATTAAATTAATATTATATTCGACAGATCTTTTATAAATCCTTTTTATTTTTTAAGAATTGCTATTAAATTTACCGATTATTCTCCATTCACTTTTCAAATGTATTATAATAACTCATAAGGTTTCCTTGTTTTTCCACACACGAGAAATGATAGCAGCTTAGCGACATGAGAGGAGATATAGAATGCAAAGAAATAAAGAACTGCATGATTTTTTGCTCCACAAAGCAGAAGATTTAACTGAGCAATGGTACGAGTCCCTGGATAAAAGTGATCCTAGAGGGGTTTACGCTTCCAAAGATCCTAAAGTCATTGAAACGTTAAAAGGGCAGAACTTTGAATTTCATCAGCACTTATGTAAGGTCTTTATTCAACCAATGGATCAGTTTCTTGAAGAGTTTGACGATTGGGTTATGAAAATAGCCAGTGATCCGGAGCATCTTAGTACGCCTACCTATCTTATTATGAGAGAGTTCTTACGAGTTCGTGATCAATATTTATATTTTGTCAAAGAGTTTATTGCCGTGTCCCATCACACCTATACTCAGGAGCAGATTGATCGATGGAAAGAGGTACTCATTAAAGCATTTGATATCGTAACGATGCGAGTAGTTGAAGAAAAATCCAATCAACTTGATACACGGATAGACAAACAGCAGAAAACGATTAATGAACTTAGCTCACCCCTTATTGACCTTTCAAATGGACGAGCCTTGCTTCCCCTTGTTGGAGATATTGATTCTTCACGGGCCAGTGCCATTATGGATAACACTTTAAAAGGGTGCACCGATAAAGGAATTGACCAGCTTTTTATTGATCTGTCAGGTGTGTACTTAGTCGATACAATGGTAGCTCACCAAATCTTTCAATTGATCAGCGGGCTTCAGCTGATCGGAGTTTCTACCACCCTTTCAGGTATTCGCCCTGAAATCGCTCATACTGCTGTCCAGCTGGGCATTGACTTTGGTCAAATATCGATAACCCCTACTCTTGCCCAAGCCATCGATCGTGATCCTATATATACTTCTAAACCCTCTTCTTAATAGAGGGTTTTTTCAATAAACCATTTGTGTATATATGAAAAGGCAATCTACCGAAATACTTAAAGTGATTGTGAACAGTCCTTCCATCCCATTCCAAATATAAAAAGGAACTCCTCATTAGGAGTCCCTTCTCATTTCATATTTTATCTAATTTGACCCGTACCTTTCATAAGGAACTTCACAGTCGTAAGTGCTGGAAGACCCATTGGACCACGGGCATGTAATTTTTGTGTGGAAATGCCGATTTCTGCTCCGAAACCTAGAGCGCCTCCATCCGTAAAACGAGTCGAAGCATTGTGGTAGATCGCTGCTGCGTCTACGATAGCTAAGAATTTATCAGCTGCATCCTGATTTTCTGTGACGATGGCTTCAGAGTGTTTTGTGCCGTACGTTTCGATGTGCGCAATAGCATCAACAAGATCGTCGACAGCTTTCACAGCGATATCTGTACTTAAATATTCATTTTTCCAGTCGTCTTCACCAGCAGGCACGGCGTCTGGAAAGATAGTAAGGACGTGCTCGTCTCCATGAACATGGATGTTTTCTTTCTTCAAAGCACTAATTAACTCTTCACTGTGTTGAGCCAGCCATTCCTTGTGAACAATTAAGGTTTCTGCTGCGTTACACACGGCAGGGCGGTCTGTTTTAGCATTCACAAGGATGCTGATCGCTTTTTCTACATCGGCATCTTTATCAACATAGATATGGCAGTTTCCTACCCCTGTTTCAAGCACAGGGACCGTTGCGTTTTCCACTACTGCCTGAATCAGTTTACCTCCGCCGCGTGGGATGAGTACGTCAACATGCTCTTTCATTGTGAAAAGCTGGTTTGTTGCAGCACGGTCTGTGGACGCGATAAACTGCACGGCTTCTTGTGGAATTTTTGTTTCCGCCAGGGCTTTGTGGATGACTTCCACGATAGCCTGGTTAGAATGAATGGCTGAGGATCCGCCTTTCAGCACGATCGCGTTTCCGGATTTTAGTGCAAGACCTGTTGCGTCTACAGTTACGTTTGGACGAGCTTCATAGATCATGCCAATTACGCCAAGAGGCACGGTAACTTTTTCAACTTGAAGACCGTTTTCAAGTGTCCAGTCTGAAAGCTTCTTACCAGTAGGATCTTCAAGTTCGGCTACGTCACGTAACCCTTGGGCAAAGTCACGAATTCGCTCTTGTGACAAAGAAAGACGATCCATAAATGCTTCTGTAAAGCCTTGTTCTCTTCCATTTCGTAAATCCTTCTCATTTGCAGCAAGAATTGTTTCGAAATCACGTTCCAGAACATCCGCGATATGGTGAAGAGCATCATTTTTTTCCTTATCTGAAAGAATCATTAAACTCTTAGAAGCTTTCTTAGCTTCAATCGCCTGTGCTTCAACATTCACATTATCTTTTGTTAGTGTCATCAAAGACCTCCTTGATATTTTTAAACGCCTACGGGCAGAGTTACGTCTAAATGGCAGACAAAATCTTTTCGTTCAATCGCTGCCTTTTCATAAGATTCAAGTTCAGGTTCTGTTAGAGTAATCATTTCCTTCATTTGCTCTGAGGAATAATTTACTACGCCTAGACCAATTTCTTCGCCTTCTAAATCATGAATACGTACAACTGCACCTTTTTTGAAACGTCCTTTTACGTGGTGCACATTCATAGGAAGCAAGCTTCTCTTCATTTCTACAATAGATTCTTTAGCGCGATGGTCAATAATGACTTCGCCTTCAGGACCGGAATTAAAAGCGATCCATTGTTTCTTCTGATCGAGATTCTCCGTTTCCGGTGCGGTTTCGAAATAGGTACCTCTTGCGTTGTGATAGACAGCATCATAAACAATGTTGTCGGTACCTGCTTTTCCTAAGAAAGAAGATATACCGGAAGCCATAGAAATCTTGAAGGCGTCTATTTTGGACTTCATGCCTCCTGTACCGACGGCACTCCCTGGGTCGCCAGCTGCTGCTTCAATCTCTGGGGTGATTTCGTGGACTTTATTGAGAAGTTCAGCATCCTCATTTTTTCTAGGATCTGCATCATATAAACCATCGATATCCGATAAGATCACTAATTGATCGGCATCGACAAGTCCAGCTACTTTAGCGGACAATGTATCGTTGTCACCGAATTTCAACCGGTCAATGGTGATGGTGTCATTTTCATTTACAATGGGGATAATTCCGCGTTCAAGCAATACGTTAATAGTATTACGAGCATTGTTATAACGATCTTCATCAGAAAAATCACTGCGTGTGATTAATATCTGGGATCCAATATAACCATTAGACAGGAATAGATCGGAATACGATTCCATCAGTAATCCCTGACCAATAGAGGCGGCGGCTTGTTTTTCAGGTAAAGTGCTTGGACGCTCCAGGCATCCGAGCTTACGGTAGCCAGCCGCTACTGCACCCGAGGATACGAGTAATACTTCGTGGCCATCGTCCTTTAATTGGACGACTTCATCTACTAGTTTTTCGAGTTTTCGACGGCTAATTTCACCGTGCAAACTGGTTAAAGAACTGCTTCCTATTTTTATAACTACCCTTTTTTTATCTTGAGTCAACATATCACTCCTATTTAACGTATTGCGTCGAGTTTATTATTTACTGCTATTTACTTACTGCCTACTAACAGGCCTTCTATTTCTTTACTGAGTTCTTTCGAGCGTCCGGCTGCACCTTTAATTGCTGCTGAGATCGCGTCTCCACCGCCGCTTTGTTCCAGTGCATCAAGACCAGCTGCTGTCGTTCCGTTTGGAGAGGTAACTTTTTTACGAAGCTCTGCTGGGCTTTCTTCGCCCTCCAGCATCATTTTTGCTGCACCGAGTAAGGTTTGTGCTCCAATTTCCCTGAGAGTTTTGGAATCCATACCCTCTGCACGGCCAGTTTCCTCAATGTGCTCCATTAAATAGTAAAAATAAGCAGGACCGCTTCCGGCAATTCCGGTAAAGACATCCATTTTATCCTCTGGAATAATGAAAACTTCTCCAATAGACTGTAGGAGAGCTTTAGACACTAGAACATTTTCCATGTCTGTATAGTGGCCTGGGCACATTGCTGTTGCTGATTCGCGAAGCGTGCTGGATGTATTCGGCATCACTCGAATGACTTCTTGACCATCATTCAGACGGTCTTCCATATATGAAGTAGAAATGCCAGCGAGCACGGATACAAGTACTTGATTCGGATTTAACTTATAACGTAAGTCTTCAAGTACGGCATCAATATCTTTTGGCTTCATAGCCAGAATAAGTTGATCAACTTGTGAAAAGTCTAAATCATCTTTTAATACTGTACGTACACCATATTTATCATTAATCTCATTTAATCGATCTTGATTACTTCGATTGGTTACAATGATCTGATCTGCTGAAATGTTCCCGGATTCAACCATACCTGAAATCATAGCTTCAGCCATAGAGCCTGCACCTAGAAAAGCAATCGTTTGTTTGATCATTTGAGTTAATCTCTCCCGTTCGTATTTTTTGTTCGCTTTCTTTATGACGTTTTTCATCATAACACTGGCAAAAATTGAATCAAGGGGTATTTACCAAATGATGTCTATAAGAGCCAATTAGTTAGTGTAAACGGTTTCACAGAGAGATATTTATATCTCATCGCTTCTCATCGCGAATAATGGCTTCTCACGGCTGTATTTGCGAACTGATTTTTTACGAATTCCCATATAAAACCCAATAATATGAATTACTTAAATATTCAAAAAACTTATCACAGCAAGGGTTATAGCAATTTTCCAAGACCCCTTCCCTACCCTCAAGTTGCGTAATACAGAAAAGCTCCCTTTTGTTGAAGACTCAGTTTCGAGATAAATGGGTCCGTTACGTTAGATGGATAAGGGCTGGTGGGGAAATAACTCGCTTTCCTATGGGGGAACGTTGAGCTTCCTCGCTCGTTTCACTCCCTGCGGGATCTCACCTAGTTCCTTCTCCCATGGGAGTCTCGCCATTTCCCCA
>NZ_JBAPTY010000217.1:0-2374 GCF_049282395.1 Halobacillus sp.
TCTGCAAAATTCGTGTATCCTGCAAACGTGAAGTTAAAGGTTAAACGGTCGGCTAAAGAGTAGCTGCAGACGGTAGTGTGTGCGCCTCCACTGGATGTTCCCATAGCACCAAATGTTTCGATTTCAAGAGCATCCGCAAGCTCTCTTATATCTTCTGGATAATCGAGCAGCGCCCGATCTTCTTTAATAGTCGAACCGCCCATTCCAGGGCGGTCCATGGCGATGATCCGGAATCTGAACTTCTTTGCTGTACTTTCCAGGTAGCGGGCTTCTAACCTTGATCCGGGCCCTCCGTGGGCATAGAAGATCGGGTAGCCGGACAGATCTCCATACTCGCAGTAGGCAAGTGTCCTGCCATCTTTTGTTTGTATCGTATTGGTTCGAACCTCTGTCACTGAGACCACCACCTTATCGTTGTGTTTCTATAAACTGTTATTCTCCAATCGCTATTAAGTACATCTTTGATAATCCGTTATATTCTACTATGATGACAGGCGAATTCTCTTCAGTTGTATAGATATCGGCCCCCACAGGTGCTTTCGTGGCCATTCCTTTTTTTACAGCGCCTAATCTTTCTCCTTTTTGATACCCTTTTTCTTTTATCCATTCAGCTCCGTGAGTATAAACAGTACCTTCTTCCAACTCTATTAAATCAGCGTCCGGGTTCAGTTTTAATACCTGGCTCCTTGATAGAAGTCCACCTTCATTTGCACCCGGATAACATCCCGCTACTATTAGAAGCAATGCGAAGCATATCATTAACCCCTTCATTTTTTTCCTCCACCTTCTAGCTAAACGAGCATCACGATTTCATACCCTCTCCTATAACTATAACATTGGACAGGACATTTGAATGAGTAGGTATTGGGTAAGGAAAAGTTACAAAATGCGTAGTATGGCCTGTGTAATAATTGTAAAGGTGTAATACATATATTGTAATTTTTAGTATTCTAATATAATCTATCCTTCATCACAATATTAGCTCAACCCCCTGCTAATAATGATTTTATTAGTGATAACCTCGTATTTAAATCATTTAATATACTTAAATAATATATAAGAAAAGTTTCAGGTGGTTTTACCAAGGGTATCAGTCTCCATATTAGTCATTTCTTTCATTGAGGAGGGAAGTATTATGAGGAAAATGGAGATTGAAATTCCTTCTATATCTATCATAGGTTTACTTGCTTTATCCGTTATATTTGGATGGTTCCGGTATGGATATGGCTTATTAGTACCCGAATTTAAACAAGCTTTTGGTATATCCGCCTCTACTTTAGGAGTGATCTCCAGCCTGTCTTTCGTTTCCTTTTTAGCAGGGGTCGTGGCCGTTTTAATGTTGGTTTCTAAGTTTGGTTCGCGGCCGGTTATTCTGATCGGTATTTTAGCTGCTTCTACAGGATTGTTAATGGCTTCCCTTACTTCAAATCCACTCATCTTTACGGTGGGGTGTGTGGTTGCCGGATTGAGTCCGGGTTTAACATGGTCTTCTTTTTCTGAAAACGTCAGTCAGAACGTTAAGAAAACGGTCCAGGAGCGGTCGCTTGCGGTGATTAGTACCGGTTCGACTCTGGGATTAATATTAATATCCACAAGCTATCTGTTACTGGATGGACAGTGGAGAATCATTTGGATTGCAGGAAGTGTCATAGGCTTTATGATTTTTATATGGGCTTTTCGATCCATTCCATCCTCCGGTCAGAACCGAAGCGGAGGAAAAGGAGTTAAAATCAATAAACGGTCCTTCCTGACTAAAAACGCGAGGCCGCTTTATGTGGCTTCCTTGTTGTTTGGGATTACGGAAGCGACTTATTGGACGTATGCCGCTGATTTTGTGAAGGAAAATTTCTTCGTAGATAATTCGAACGCCATCTTTTTCTTAATCACGGGTCTTGGAGGGATTGCAGGCTTATGGGCTGGCGATCTTATTAACAAATTAGGCCTTAAAATCTGCTTCGCGGTTACGATTCTACTCTACTCGATCAGTATGGTGGTTCTGTTTATCTCTCAATCCTGGTTGTTTGTCGGTATGTCAGGGCTGCTATTCGGAAGTACGTTTATGCTTTATGCTGCTTACCTGCCGATCTGGAGTGCCAAAGTATTTCCCGATACTCCCGAGAAAGGCTTCAGTGTAAGCGTCATTCTATTAAACATCGGGGCAATTATAGGTCCTGCTGTTTTTGGTGGAGTGTTAAAATTCGCCGGATACGATTGGGTGTTTCTTATAATCGGACTGATTGCCTGTCTGAAAGTGCTAGTCATGCCTAAAACGAGAAAGGCATGAACGGAGTATAAGATAAGATCATAGATAGAAGCTATCAAATGGAAAACCTCCCCACCTCAGGTCATCCAGATTCTGGATGACCTGAGGTGG
>NZ_JBAPTY010000218.1:0-14644 GCF_049282395.1 Halobacillus sp.
TGTTACTAAAGGCAATACATCTGGTAAACGTGTAGCTTTAACATTTGATGATGGCTCAGATGGGACAAACATTGCTAAGATCCTGCAAACGCTCTCCAATGAAAATATCCACTCTACCTTCTTTTTAACAGGCTCGGGAACAAAAGCTCATCCAAATTCTATTAAAGATATTAAAGCGGCCGGTCACGAATTAGCCAATCACTCTTATACCCATGCTGATTTTACTAAACTATCGAGTGCTGAAATAAAAAGCGAATTAGACCGGACTGAAGCTACGGTGAAAAGTATAACAGGCGTATCGACTAAACCGTTGTTCCGGGCACCTTTTGGCGCCGTGAATTCCACGGTACTTACAGCTGTATGAAATGCGGGCTATACCCACACTATTCACTGGAATATTGATACACTGGATTGGAAAGGTCTATCAGAAACAGAGGTTTATAACCGAGTGATAGATAATATTGTTCCGGGTTCCATTGTGCTGATGCACACGGGAGCAGGAGCGTCCGGGACTCCGGGTGCACTGCCGGATATAATCCGTTCATTAAAAGCTAAAGGTTATCAATTTGTCACGGTTTCGGAAATTTTAAATATGCCTTCTGCTTCAGGAACCATTCATACGGTGAAAGCAGGAGATACTCTTTATAGCCTCGCTGGAAAATATGAGGTAACGGTTAATCAAATTGTAAAAGAGAATAACCTTGCAAATGCTAATGTAATTCAGGTTGGCCAACGCCTTTCCATTCCAGGGGATACTCCGAATCCTCCTCCTGCCCAGGGGGACAGCTATACAGTGAAAGCTGGGGACACACTTTACAGCATTGCTAAAAGGTATAACGTGTCCCTGAATGACCTTATCGAGGCAAACCAAATTTCAAATCCATCTTATATACGAATAGGTCAAGATCTGGTAATTCCTCAGGATATGAAAAGTTATACTGTTAAAGCAGGGGATACCCTTTACAGTATAGCGAGAAGAAACGGAACAACGGTAAAGCGTTTAGCGGAGGTTAACAATATTTCCAATACGAGTTTGATCTATCCTGGTAGAAGTTTAATGCTTCCGTGATATAGGACGGTAGACAGGGAGCTTTTGTCCTTTTATGGTTTTTCAGTATAGTAAAATTGAAAAAAAGACGGAAAAGGACTCAGTTTGCGTCAGGCTTTCAGGTGGAACATTTACGTATGTACACAAGGAGGTATGACGATGAAACTGATTCGTTCACTAATTCATACAATTGTTGATATCCTTCTCTTTATCCCACGCGCCATTGGAAGGTTAATCAAGAAGATCGTATAATTAAGAAATTGGGAATGCTAAAAGGACACTCTCCGAAGTAGGGAGGTGTCCTTTTTTTATAGGTATAAAACAGCCGTACTGTAAGAAATTAAGAGAGATCAAACATTATTGTTGACCTTTGCTGAAACGACATGTATTCTCTAATAGTATATTAAACCGATTAAATTAGTTGGTATTATAAAGGAGGAAGCAAATAGAATGAAAAAATTAACCTGGTTAACCATTACGTCATTATTTATTATTATACTTTCAGCCTGCGGATCAAGTGGGGATGAAGAGGAGTCTTCATCTGGCAGTGACCAAAGCAGTGACAAAAGCTTATATGGAGAAATTCAAGAAGAAGGGGTCCTGACTGTAGGAACCGAAGGGACTTATGCCCCGTACACGTTCCACAACGAAAACGATGAACTGACAGGGTATGATGTAGAAGTAGCAAAGGAAATCGGGAAGCGTTTAGATCTTGAAATTGAATTCAAAGAAACCAAATGGGATTCTATGTTTGCCGGCTTGAACAGCAATCGTTTTGATATGATTGCGAATCAGGTAGGGATTAAACCGGATCGAGAAGAGAAGTACAGCTTTTCTGTACCTTACACTTATACATCAGCTGTTCTGGTAGCAAGAAAAGACAACAGTGATATGCAAAGTTTTGAAGATTTGGACGGCGCCGTGTCCGCTCAATCATTGACAAGTAACTATGCAGATATCGCGAAGGAATACGGGGCTGAGATTCAAAGTGTTGAAGGGTTCAATCCTGCTATGGAACTATTGAACAATGGCCGTGTCGATGCTACCGTGAATGACCGTCTTTCCGTTTTGGATTATTTGAAGGAAAAAGGCGATCAGTCGAAGGTGGAGATTGTTGCTAAAGAGGATAATGCCTCAGAAACAGCTATGATGTTCCGTCAGGATAATCCTGAACTTGTTGAGGCCGTAAACGGAGCACTGAAAGAAATGAAAGAGGACGGTACGCTAGAAGAAATTTCTAACGAATGGTTCAATGAAGATGTTTCTACTCAGTAGCTTTCTCAGTTCAGAGGATGTAACTATATTACAAGACTCCTTTCTTCCTTTGTTGAAAGGAGTTCTTTCTTATACGATTCCCCTTACGCTCATTTCCTTTGTGATTGGGCTGATATTGGCGATCACAACGGCTTTATTTAGAATTTCCGGTATCAAAGTACTGTCTGGAATAGCCAGAGTGTACGTATCAATTATTCGGGGGACTCCTCTGCTTGTCCAGTTGTTCATTGTCTTCTACGGGTTAGGTAATTTAGGAATCGAAGCTTTGAAATTTGAACCTTTTGTGGGAGCGATTATTGCGTTCTCCTTAAATACAGGTGCGTATGCTTCTGAGACGATACGGGCCTCTATTTTATCGATTGAAAAGGGACAGTGGGAGGCTTCGTCATCTATCGGAATGTCTTATCTTCAATCTTTAAGACGAGTTATCCTTCCTCAAGCTACGAGGGTGTCGGTTCCTCCTTTATCCAATTCATTTATTGGGTTGGTTAAAGAAACATCACTGGCTTCTACGATTTTGGTTAGTGAAATGTTCAGAAAAGCTCAGGAAATTGTGGCCACGACTTATACTCCTTTACTGGTGTACGTGGAAGCGGCTGCTATTTATTGGGTCATATGCTTTCTATTATCGGTTCTGCAAGGCAGAATTGAGAACCGCATGAACCGTTATGTGAAAACGTAAGGAGAATGCTCATGATTAACATGAACAATATATCAAAACAATTTGGCGACTTAGTCGTTTTAAAAGATATCAGTTTACAAGTAGAACAAGGAAAAGTGGTCGTTATCATTGGTCCTTCAGGTTCGGGTAAAACGACGCTTCTCCGGTGCTTGAACGTTCTTGAACAACCGGAAGAAGGCTCCATCACAATTGATCAGCAGACCCTTAAATTTTCAGAAAAAGTTTCCAAAAAAGAAATTAGGGAGTTCAGGAAACAAACCGGAATGGTTTTTCAAACCTATAATTTGTTTCCGCACTTTACGGCCGTTCAAAATGTGATGGAAGGCCCTATAACCGTCCAAAAAGTCGCTAAGGCCAAAGCGCGTGAAAAAGCAGTGGATATTCTGACTAAAGTTGGTCTCCATGAGAAAATGGAAGTGTATCCTTATCAGCTTTCAGGAGGGCAGCAGCAGAGAGTGGGGATTGCCAGGGCCATGGCGATTGACCCTAAAGTCATGTTGTTTGATGAACCGACTTCAGCACTGGATCCGGAATTAGTCGGTGAAGTTCTCCAGGTCATGAAGAAACTAGCGGCAGAAGGTCGTACGATGGTGGTTGTTACTCACGAAATGAGCTTTGCTAAAGAAGTAGCTGATGAAGTGCTGTTTATGGATAATGGCATGATCGTTGAAAGAGGCGAACCATCTGTGCTATTTGAACAGCCTAAGGAAGAACGCACAAAGCAATTTTTAAATTTAATAAAGCAGTAATAAAAAAAGAACTTCCGGTAGCGGAAGTTCTTTTTTTAGGGAACACATTTTTCCACCCAAAGCGAACCACTAGTTTAATAAAGGATTATGATTATTTGGTTAATTTTTTTAGTGGTTTCGTCGCAGGTCTTTCGATAACTTCTCCATCCGGCGTAAATCGGGAACCATGGCAAGGGCAGTCCCAGGAGCGTTCTCCATTGTTCCATTCCAAATCGCAGCCCATATGGGTGCATGTAGGATCGACTATTTTAACAGTCCCATCAGCTGTTTTATAAGCACCGGCTTTCTTTCCGTCTTTATTAATGATGGCCCCTTAATCCGGGGCCAGGTCGTCCGGAGAGCTCTCCATTAATCCCGAGCTGCTCATAGGCTTTGGCTTCTTTTTCAATGTTCCGTGTTGATTCTACAGTGGTGCTGTAAACGTAAGCATCCTGGTAAGCGAAATCGCAGTCGATATGGTGTTCCTGTCTAATTTGATCAATCAGCTGCAGTGCGTCCTGATTCGCGTCATAGTAGAGTTTGGCTTTTTCTTTGCCGAACGTTCGAATAAGGTGGTCATAAATGAGTCCGTGCTGAGAACTGATTTTCGCCGTAGTATAGCCGGTGGTACCTTCCACAATCTCCCTGCTTCAAGGATGACCACGCTGTATCCTTTTTTCACCAGAAGATAAGCGGTCAAAATTCCAGTGATTCCGGCTCCGATGACCGTCACATCTGCTTCCGTATTCTCGGTTAGGACGGGAAAGGATTCAATTGACTGGTCTCTCCATAAGGGAAAAGATCTTTCAGGGAGCTGATGCGCCATATTTTTTCTCCTTCCTAGGTAGTTTGATAGGAAACTAAAATCTCTTCTTGTGTAAGAATAGACTCGATGGCGAGACGTGCTTCTTCCAGTACCGATTGCCGCCATTTTTCTTCATGGGGGTAGAACATATTCTTGAATTCCTCAAGAATCCATTGCCGATCCTGCTCCTTTTCTGCCCCTTCCCAGTAAAGCTGGTTTTCCAGGATGATCGTTGTAAATTCCCGCAGCTCTGCTTTTCGGCTTGTGCCGAATGTACCAAACTCAAATAAAGCCGAAAATAGATAGGTATCTGGATTTTCTTCATTTTTTAATTTATGAAAATAGTTGGTAGAGTCTCCTTTTACCTTTTTAGGAGTGAACTTCTGGATATTATCCATACCATACTCTTCTTTCAGATGGTCTTCTTCCCGTTCATCATGTTCGGAGACGACCATTGTCACCTCGTTGGTTGGTCCAAGAGCTGTATGCCAATCCATATGGATCACACGTGGATAGGTAGAAAGGAGTTTTCTCTGCCAAGCTTTTAAAAAGCTGGCTGATTCCTCTTCGCTGGATCCTCCGTAATATACGCCGCGTGGGAATTCAAATTGTCCCATGCCTTTTGCTTTCTTAATTCCACTGTATCCTTCTCTCATCATTCCTTTACTCAATTGTTCGTATAGCTCTGTTTTTTCTTTGGCTACATCCTTAACGGGACCGTTGGGCTGAAAAATATGACTCTCTTCCGAGTAATTCTCGTTTACATTCTCAGGAATTGAACCTGGGTCGAATAAATAATGACGGTTCAAATCCACGTTATTTTCAGTTACACGTCTGAAATTCCGCATTCCCCAGGGGTTAATTGCGTGCACGAGACAGATGCCAGTAGTTTGTGGATCAATTTGATTGAGGTACTCCTCGACAAACAGGTGAGTCACTGCTGCACCGGCATAACCCTCAATTCCGTGCTCTCCTGTAGTGAAGAAGACGACTTGTTCGTTCGAGGTAAGCGCCTCGGAATAAATAACATCAATGGTATTGTCCGGATCCTGTCCGATGGTTTCGGTGGATAAAACAGCCTGAGGCCACTTTTCTTTGATGGTGGATAAAAGTTCTTGGAAAGTTTCTCTGGATTGTTCATAATCTCTCTTAAAATATTTTTCTGTTGCTGTCATAGGACTCACTACCTTTCGAATGCTTTTTGTAATAAATTCCACAAATACGAAATGCTAAACAGTAATTTTTATATTGAAATAATATAAGTGATAGTGTGAAATGATTTGAATGCTTTTGAAGTGTTAGAAACAGGAAGATTAAGGATTTTTTGTTTAAGGTATAAGTGAATTTTAAAAGGTGGCAGATTGAATTGTTTTCTTAAAAAAATAAATTCAGTTTCATTTCCGAAGAAAGAATCCAATCTAGGGGGAGGTTTTCATTAGGAATACGGTAAAGGTCAATAAAGTAAGGGGGGCTGAATCCTCTATCCAACGCCAAACTATAGGCAT
This sequence comes from Halobacillus sp., assembly GCF_049282395.1. NCBI lineage: Bacteria > Bacillati > Bacillota > Bacilli > Caryophanales > Bacillaceae > Halobacillus > Halobacillus sp. The sequence continues at coordinate 6,044 of NZ_JBAPTY010000218.1, forward strand.
GGTACACAACCGAGGAGTGTTTTTTTAGTTCAGGACAAGAAAAGACCGGATCAAGGTTTCCCTTTGATCCGGTCTATCTTACATTTGGTGATTACGAAGTTTTTACCCAGTGGGCAGCTTCATTACTTGAAGGAGAAGGGGGGAACTGTTCACCTTTTTCCACTTTCACTTCAGTATTGTCCTGATTTGAACCTCCACTGACTAAGCTTTGTACCTTGTAAGTGCCTGATTCTGGCGCTTTTTCGCCTGTCTTATAAGTGTTTTGTGCCATGTTGCTCCACCTCCTGAATAAATTAGAAAAGGAAAAAAATAGGTTGTCCTTTTCTTATATAACGTATTTACCATAAAAGTAATGGGTTAAAACGTAATTATTTGATAAAAATGGAAAATAGGAGATTCGGCAGAGCTGGTCCATTGGAAAAGTGGGAAGAATTGAGGGAGTATAGTTCGAACAGCATATAGCGAATATTAAAACTTGATGAAATCCTTTAAAATTGACATTTAATTGTATTCATATTATATTTATCTTGAAATTGAGATAAATTATTTTTAAGTCAACGGAGGGTATGAAATGAACGAATTGAAGGGCTTGCACCATGTGACCGCGATTACCAGCAGTGCGGAAAAGAATTATGAATTTTTCACATACGTACTGGGAATGCGGCTGGTGAAGAAAACGGTCAATCAGGATGATATTCAGACATACCACTTGTTTTTTGCAGATGATAAAGGGAGTCCGGGAACAGATATGACATTTTTTGATTTTCCGGGAATCCCCAAAGGTCAACACGGAACGAACGAAATATCTAAAACTTCCTTCCGGGTTCCCAGTGATGAAGCGCTCGAGTACTGGGTGAAGCGATTCGACCGATTAGAAGTTCAACACGAGGGAATCAAAGAGACATTCGGAAAGAGAGTACTGCCGTTTACAGACTTTGACGAACAAGCATACGAACTCGTCTCCGACGAAAATAATACTGGGGTACCTGCGGGGACTCCTTGGCAGAATGGTCCGATTCCACTGGAGTATGGCATAACTGGTCTTGGACCGCTGCACGTAAGGATTGCAGACTTTGATTATTTTAAAGAAGTACTGGAAAAAGTTCTCCTGTTCAGAGAGATTGCCAATGAAGGTCCTTTTCATCTATTTGAAGCAGGGGAAGGTGGAAATGGAGCTCAGGTGGTGGTAGAGCATAATGATCAAATGCCTTCCTCTCGCCAAGGGTACGGTACGGTTCACCATGCGGCTTTCCGTGTAGAGGATCGAGATGCACTGAATGAATGGATTGATCGTATGCCGCGGTACGGGTTCAGGACGTCTGGTTACGTAAACCGCCATTATTTCGAATCCTTATATGCCGGTGTAGCACCACAAATCTTATTTGAGTTTGCGACCGATGGCCCAGGGTTTATGGGAGATGAACCTTATGAAACACTGGGTGAAATGCTGTCGCTGCCTCCAATGCTTGAGCCTAAACGAGAAGAGATTGAACAAGCGGTACGCCCAATTGATACGGTAAGAAGTACAAAGGATATGAAGAAAGAATATAACTAAAACGGTAAGCCCTCTCCGAGTTGATGAAACTCGGAGAGGGCTTTTTTTCTTGAAGATTCATACAAATACTTCCACCTCAGGTCATCCATATTTTAGTACCTCAGGTCATACAAATATTGTAAATAAAATATCTGTTTAGGTGCGTTCATCATATTTTCACAGAAGTGAGGTATGATGGAATTCAATTCAATAAAAGTAGAGGTATGTAAGATGACTATTCAACCCTTAACAATTATTCGAGTTGCTTCATTAGTAATTGCTGCCCTGGTTATGTGGCTGGCTGTATCGAAGGAAACGGGGCATAAGAAAAAGGCGTTGGAGCAGTTTAGTTCTGTGCTCGTGACGTGGGCTTTATGGTTTATTGGGGTGAAACTTCTGACGACATGGCCCCTTGTGCTGGAGTATCCACTTTCCGTATTAGCTTACCCAAGCGGGACCCTGGAATTTTACTTAGCTTCGCTGCTTACGATCAGCACAGAGATTCGCCGGAAAGAGAAGCATCAGACTTTCGTGTACGAGTATATTCTTCTGCTCGCTTGCAGTTTCTTCTTTTTTACTTTACTTTCCCAACTGCTGCTCGAGCGAGAGGGATTGGTCGCACTGGTCCTGTTCTTTCTATATTTTGCAGCCGTGCTGCTATTCAGGCAGGTTCTTATCATAAGCGCTCTATTTTCTATTAGTGCTGCAGCTTCTGCGTGGGTAGGCGGACCACCGGCGATCATGGGCTATCGTATGGATCTGTGGTTTTATGTAGTGATCAGCCTCGCGATGTTTTTGTTATGGAATTTAGAGAAGAGGAGAGAGGTATCATGTCGGTCGATGTAACGATATGGCTTGCTTTCGGAGCCGGAGTCATTTCATTTTTATCTCCATGTACACTTCCTTTGTTTCCGGCGTATTTGTCCTACATAACCGGAATGAGTGTAAAAGAGATTAAAGAGGATCAGAGTGCCAAGGTAAAAAGGAAGCTGCTTCTGCATTCGGTGTTCTTTCTATTAGGGGTATCTACCGTATTTTTGACGCTGGGCATTGGAGCATCCTACTTAGGAAACCTGATTCAAGGGTTTCTGTCAGGTGAATCAGGCCTTTTACTGCAGCGGATTGCGGGTGTATTTATTATTCTGATGGGCTTTTTTGTAGCTGGCTGGCTTAAAATTAATTGGTTTATGGGCGAAAAACGAATGAGCTTTAAACCGCGCCGTTCGTTTAGTTATGCAGGAACCTGGTTTGCGGGTATGGGATTTGCGGCAGGGTGGACGCCGTGTATCGGACCAATTTTTGCCTCTATTCTAATGCTTGCCGCAAGCCAGCCCGCGCAGGGGGTGCTGTACACAGTTGTGTACGTCCTTGGGTTTATTCTTCCTTTTCTTGCCTTTTCCTTTTTCCTGGGATCTACACGAATTATTCTGAAATACAGCGGTCAGATTATGAAAGGTGGAGGGGCCATGATGATTGTGGCAGGAGCACTTTTATATACCGGGTATATGACGAGGATTTCGACCTTTCTGTTGAACCTCGTTCAAGATACCTGGCTTTCCAATTTAGGGATTATTTTTTAATATGAAAGGAGACAAGTCATGAAACGCTGGATCATTATATTGGTTGTGACAGCTTTGTTTGGCTGGGCGGTCTATGATTTTGTTTATCAGGGTAAAGCGAGTTCTGACCCTGAAGAAGAGGGGACGACGGTTACCACAGGAGAAACTGAGGAACTTTCGTCGGGACCGGAGAACGGGAAGACGGGACTTGAAAAAGGTCAGCAGGCCCCTGACTTTACACTTCAGACGCTTGAGGGAGAAGAGGTGTCTTTATCCGATTATCGGGGTAAGAAAGTGATGATTAACTTTTGGGCTACCTGGTGTCCTCCTTGCCGGGCGGAAATGCCTGATATGGAGAAATTTTATCAGAACGAAGATATTGTCATCTTAGCTGTAAATCTGACGGAAACCGAATCCGGTTTACAAGAGGTGCAGCAGTTCAGAGATGAATTTAATTTGTCTTTTCCTATCTTATTAGATAAAAAAGTGGAAGTAGCCAATAAGTATGAGATTAATCCTGTTCCTACTTCGGTGTTCGTAGACGAAGATGGAAAAATTGATTCCGTGATGCTCGGAGCGATGAACTATGACATGATGCTTCAGCGACTGGAGGAATTATAGGAGAGAGTACGTTATATGAAACCGGAAATTTTAATTGTAGAAGATGATCCGAAAATTTCAAATCTCGTTGCTTTATATGTGAAAAACAGTGGTTATGAGGCACTTCAAGCTTATGATGGCGAAGAAGCAATGCGTCTGTATTCCGAGCGGAAACCATGCTTGATTATTCTCGATCTGATGCTTCCCAAAATCAGTGGGGAAGAATTCTGTGAATGGGTGAAGGAAGGACGGGAAGATGATCCCGGGGTTATTATGCTCTCGGCAAAAGCCAAAACGGATGATAAGATCAGCGGCTTGAAGCTGGGGGCGGATGATTACGTGACGAAACCGTTCAGCCCTGAAGAATTAATGGCTCATGTGGAAGCCGTACTTCGTCGAACGGGGCGCCTCTGTCAAAAGATTGTTTCGAATGGCCTTGTGATCAAACCTCGAAAAGGAGAGGTGTGGCTGAACGATCAACTGCTCGAATTAACCCATTATGAGTTCAACTTGCTTTATTTTCTAATGGAAAATGCCGAACATGTATTTACAAGAGAACAACTGGTTCAGCAAATCCATCCTTATGGAGAAGCAGAGATTATGGGGCGTACGATTGATGCGCATATAAAGAAACTGCGCAGAAAAATCGAGCGGGACCCAGCTAAGCCTGAACGGATTCTTACCGTGAGAGGAATGGGGTATAAATTTGTTCAAAATTAGAAGAAGCTTAACTCAGAAGCTGTGGGTGAAACTCACTATGGCCAATATAGCTATGCTTGCTGCGGTTGTTATCCTTACAGGCTTCACCCTCTATCGAACCGCTTGTTTCTTGGCTTCTAACGTAGCGGGCGTCGAGGGGCAGACCCAGACGTCCTTTAATTCCACCCTGTCTTCTTATGTGTGGATCATAACGCTGCTTCTTATTATAATAGGTGCCTTCTTCTATTCTGTCATAACGAAGCGAATGCTTGAGCCTGTGAATGAACTCTCGCGCGCCATTCAAACGATGAAAAAAGGGGAGTATCCTACGGAGTTGACGGCTAGGTCCCAGGATGAAATCGGAGAACTGGTGCACCATGTGAATCATTTAAATTCTCTGCTTGAACAGCAGGAGAGCAGTAGAAACCAAATGCTTCATGATCTCTCTCACGAGCTCAGAACTCCGCTTTCAAATTTACAAGGTTATCTGGAAGCACTTAATAAAGGCGTAATCCAGGGAGATAAGGATATTTATAAGTCTCTGGCAGAAGAAACAGAGCGGGTTAATCAGCTGGTTCAAGGCCTGGATGAAGTGAAAAAATGGGGCAGAACTGATGGAGAAAGTAACATGGTCAAGCAGTACACTGCCATGGATACGTTTATCCAGCAAGTGGTTCAACTGTTCGAGATCGAATATGAGCGAAGGGGGATTGATTTAATCGTTCATGCTTCTCCTGAAGTGATCATGATTAATCAGCAGGGTATCCAGCAAGTGGTAACCAACCTATTAAATAACGCTTTGCATTATTATCAAGGCCACTCCTCTGTAGAAGTAAAAGGAGAGCCAGGAGATTCATTCTATACGGTAACCGTTTCAGGTCCCGGACAACCTATTCCTACTAGTGATCAGAATAAAATTTTTGAACGATTTTATCAGGTTGACCCTTCCCGAACACGTAACGACGGGGGATCTGGTCTTGGATTAGCGATCAGTAAGGAAATTGTGGAGAAGCACGGTGGGGAGGTATGGCTCGAGACAGACGGCACACGTCATTCGTTTCATGTACAACTGCCTCTAAACACATAGGAGAATAAAAGCAATAAGTAAAGCCCCTGGATGCCAGGGGCTTAATAATGGCCGAAACTTATTTGCTGATTTCACCGCACGCAATTCTTGCGCCTGCCTCACCGGAAGGCTGAGATTCTTGGTCATCAGCTCCTGCATGAATAACGAGAGCCGTTCCGCCTTCCTTCAGGAGGGAGTTCTCCTGGCCTTCTTCCAAAGTAACCCGATCCGCCGTCATTTCCTTCTGAATAGAACCTTCTTCGGATACTTCAAGATTAGGAAGGTCTCCTGCATGGGGGCCGTCCTCCGATTCTGTTCCATGACTCGCGTTGGTCGGGTTAAAATGACCGCCTGCTGATTTAAAATCTGGTCCTTCACACATGCCTTTTTCATGGATGTGAATTCCGTGGGTACCCGGCGGAATATCTGATGCGCTGAAATCAATTTTTACAGCGTCATCAGCTTGTGTGAGTTCAGCTTTGCCCATCTCTCTGCCTTCCGTATTCATCATCTGTACAGAGATGGTTTTACTAGAGTCGTTCTCTGACTGAGAGTCGCTGTTACCTTCAGATTCACTATTTTCACTAGATTCTTTTCCCTCTGAAGTTTCCTCACTTTCTCCATTGGAGTCCGCATTCGTTTCTACGGATTCCTCTCCATCGTTTCCAGAATCTCTGGCACTATCTTCATTTTCTGTGCATGCGGACAGAGCAAGTACGGCTATACAAATAATTAGTAAGGGAAATAGACGCCTCATAAAATCTCTCCTTTAGGTATCAATTGATGAGTCGGTTAGTTTTGGTAAGCTGGGGAGAAGCTGAGCTGGAAAACTTACTAAAACAAGGTATGAAAGCAGCAAGTGCTGGACTTGCTGCTTTTCATATTATGGTTTAAGCACGACCTTAATGTTGTTGTCTGATTTTTTATCAAAAATATCATAAGCTTCAGGTGCATCTTTGAGATCCATTTTGTGCGTAATGATGTCAGTAGGATCAAATTCGTTGTTTTCAATCATGTTATAAAGTTCTGGCATCAGGTGAATGACGGGAGCCTGTCCCATTTTCAAGGAGACGTTACGGCCGAACAAGTCCCCGATTGGGAAGTTATCCGCATTAATGCCATATACACCGGTCAATTGAATGGTTCCAAATTTCCGGACGGACTCGGAAGCGGTGATAATCGGGCTTATATTCTGATCATCACTAGGGCCATGGTCGCTTGAAGCCACGGTGCCGTCCATTCCTACACAGTCAATGACCACATCAGCTCCCCCTTGTGTTGATTGATGGAGGAAACCACCGATTTCGTCGTGTTCTTTAAAGTTGTACGTTTCAACATTGTTGGTACGCTTCGCATGTTCAAGCCGGTGCGGAACATGATCGATGGAAATCACTCGCTTGGCTCCTTTTATCCAGGCGAATTTCTGAGCCATCAGACCGATGGGTCCAGCACCAAGAATAACTACCGTATCGTCCTGCTTCACACCGCTGTGTTCCACGCTCCAATAGGCGGTCGGTACAACGTCCGACAAGAAGAGCACACTCTCATCTTCCAGTTCACTTGATTCTGGAACGACAAAGGAAGTGAAATCAGCATAGGGAACACGGAGATACTCGGCCTGGCCGCCGGGATAGTTTCCGAATTGCTCGGAGTAACCAAATAGAGACCCGTTATCGCTGTGCGGGTTAGAATTGTCACACTGACTTTCCATCTGATTATTACAGTAGAAGCAGTCGCCGCATCCGACGTTAAATGGGATCACTACACGGTCTCCCTTTTTAACATTTTTTACTTCAGGTCCTACTTCTTCTACGATACCCATGGGTTCGTGTCCGATAATATAGTCTTCGGACAGAGGAATTCCGTTTTTATAAAGGTGTAAATCTGAACCGCATATACCTGTTGCGGTTATACGGACGATCATATCATCGCCTCTTTGAATTTTAGGGGCTTCAACGTTTTTTACTTCAACATGGTCTTTTCCTTGATAGGTCAGTGCTTGCATGTAAAGTCACGCCTTTCTATGGAATAGATTTCTTCTTATATACGTTCACTCTGATAAAGAGATTGAAACTATAATAAGGATGATATGGTATATTTTACCTAACGTTTATTTCTTCTATGACCAGGTTGTATTTAGGGTTAATAAGGTGAAAATGACTCATGACAAATGATTGTTTACCTGTTTCATTCCTTGAAACTTTTTTGAAAAAAGGGCAGGCAGACAAGCGTCGCGTTATAGTATAAACACAGGTTGTAGAGAAAAGAGGAGGAAACGATGGTGACAAAAGAAATTCTAAAACAAAATAAGGTAAGCTGGGATATCGTTGCGCCACATTTTAACGGCGTGGATGCTTTGCCAAACTATGGACCATTCGCTCAAACCGAAGAAGAATTACATCTTTTCGAAGAACTTCAAGGTAAAAATGTGCTTGAAATTGGTTATGGAAGCGGTCATTCCTTGCGTTATATGGATTCTAAAGGTGCGAGTGAACTGTGGGGCGTCGATTTATCCAATGCGCAAAAGAAAGCGGCCACTCAACTTCTTCAAGGGTTAAAGCCTCATTTATTCTGCGGAGCGATGGAAACAGATGTCGGACTGCCGAAGGAGTATTTTGATTATGTGTACTCGGTTTATGCGATCGGGTGGACGACAGATTTACAGGCAACCTTTGATCTCATTTATTCCTACTTAAAAAAAGGAGGAATCTTTATATTCAGCTGGGACCATCCTTTATATGCCCATGTGACTAGTGAAGATGGAACATTGCGCTTGGAGGGGAGCTACCAGGAAGAAGGGGCTACAGTCATGGAAAATTTTAAAGGGGAAGAGGTGGATATGATGATTTATAAGCGGAAAATGTCTACTTATATGAATCAGTTAATTCAATCGGGATTCCAAATAGAGAAAGTTATAGAGAGTGAGCCTGGACAGAGCTGCGATGGAATAGAAGCAGAAGTGTCCGATCGCTATTATTCATTGTACAAAGCTCGTAAGTTTCCAGCGACTATGATTATAAAAGCGTGTAAACGCTAGGCTGAAAGCTGCTATTAACATAGAAGGAGTTGAATTTATGTCCATTCAAGGATTAAATCATTTTCTGTTTTCCGTATCCGATTTACATAAATCGATTCAGTTTTAC
>NZ_JBAPTY010000219.1:0-5490 GCF_049282395.1 Halobacillus sp.
GCTACCTGGAGATTGCCTCACCTAATGTTGAAGATGGAGTAGAGGAACTGGTGCAAAAAGGGGCTACTGAGATTGCTGTTATTCCTGTGCTTCTTCTATCAGCGGGTCATTACTATAAGGACCTTCCGGAGGAAATCAGACATATACAGGAGCGTTTTCCATCCGTGACCTTTACGTATGGAAAACCACTGGGCGTTCAGGAGCGGCTGGTTGATGTGCTGGTGGACCGAATTGAAGCTGTAACTGACACAGAACAATTCTCATTAAACCTGCTTTTAGTAGGCAGGGGCAGCCGGAAGCCGGAAACTAAGCGAGATATTGAATCCATTGCCCACAAGCTGAAAAGTAAAACCAATGCTTCAAGCGTGGATGTCTGCTATTTAGCTGCATGCGGGCCCACCTTTGAAGAAGGCTTGGAGACTTCTCTAAGCCGCGCAGGGGAAGGAACGATTGTCGTTCCCTATTTATGGTTTACGGGACTATTGATCCGCTCCATGCAGGAGAGAATCGATGAGCTTAAGGCTGAAGGTCATTCGATTGAAATGACACATTATTTGCAGGATCACCCTGGGATAGTGGAGGCGCTCGCAGACCGGGTGAATGAAGCGTTACAGAACAAGGAATCGTTTCCTGTCCTGTCTTAAAGAAAGGAGTTAGGGGTATGGCATTCGCACCGCTCATGGTCCAGCTGGAAAATCGCAGGGCCGTTATTATTGGAGGGGGAAAGGTGGCTTGCAAACGAGCCCACACATTAATTGAAAGCGGGGCGCAGGTCACGATTGTGAGCCCTCACTTAACTTCTGAACTGCATGCCATGGCCGAGAACACCGTAGTAGTCTGGAAGAAGAAAACCTTCCAGCCTAAGGATATAAAAGACGCTTACATAGTGGTGATTGCAACTAATAACGAACTCGTGAACGAACAGGTATGGCAGTCTTCCACAAGGGTTCCTCTCGTCAATGTCACAGGACAGGCGGAACGAGGCAACCTTCAGTTTCCGGGTCATATTAAACGCGGCAGACTGTCGATCGCGGTTTCGACAGGAGGAGCCAGCCCGAAGCTTTCCGCCCGAATGAAAGAGGAACTCGAGCAGAAGTACGATCATACTTATGAGGATTACGTTGATTTCTTATATACATGCCGCCTGTACATTAAACGATCCCGTCTTTCGAGCGATGAGAAACAGGAAACCCTTAAAGAGCTCGTAGAAGAGGATTATAAGGATGAAGCGAAGCAGCACTTAATGCTGGAATGGCTTAAGCAGAAAGCGGAAGGAGGGGATGACGATGAGTGAACTGCAAGGAAAGCGGGTGGCTGTAGCCGCTGATCGAAGAGCGGAAGAAATCGGAACGCTGATCCGGAATTTCGGTGGAGAACCAGTGGTGTATTCCATTCAGGGAAAAATGAACCTGGATGAAGCGACAAGTGCTGGTAACGTCCGCGATTTGATCGCCGGCTCATTCGATTGGGTGATCTTAACGACAGGAATCGGAGCCAGAACGCTTGCCAACTCGGCTCTTAAGAACGAGGTGCATGAGGATTTTATAGAAAAATTAAGAACCAGCCGTCTGGCCATACGAGGTAAGAAAACGACGGACTGGATGAAAGAACATCAACTTAAGCCGGAACTACTGGCTGCTGATGGTACGATGGCTGAGCTGATGAAGGAACTGAGCTCGGCGCCGGAGCGGGGAAGCGTATTTCTTCAAGCGTATAACCTTGACGATGCGAAGTGGAAATCGACCCTGGAAGAAATGGGGCATGAGGTTTATCTCTCTCAGCCTTACTCCTTTGAACAACCGAAAACAGCCAATCTTCAGGAATTAAAAATGGAGATTTTTGACCAATCCGTTGAAGCGGTTGTATTTACAAGTAAAACGCAAGTGAAAAATTTATTCGAGGATACCGAAGATCAGGAAACCTTAATTCGCAAGTTTAATGACCAGGTACTGGCGGTTGCGGTTGGAAAAGTAACAGCGAAAGAGCTGGAAGATCAGGGAATTAGTGAAGTTCTCCAGCCGGAAAATCAAAAAATGGGTGCCATGGTAGTTAAACTGAATCAATACTTTAAACAGCTGACCCAAAGTTATTAATCGATTTTTTACAGGAGGTGGATTTTTTGCCATTAGAGGTTATGAACAGCCCATTTAATCAGGATCAAGCCGATCTGTTAAACCGTTTACTGCCGACGTTGAATGAAAAGCAGAAGATATGGCTGAGCGGTTATTTATCCAGTGCAGCAACAGAAGCTGATACGGCCGTCCAAGTCCCGGAAACTGGCGGGCAGATCCAGGAAACAACAGTGGAAGCGACTAGAGAAATTACGATTTTATTTGGATCTCATACTGGCAATTGTCAGGCGTTAGCTGATGAATATGCAGCTAAATTGAAAGAGCAGGATTATCAAGTCACGGTTTCATCTATGGATGATTTTAAACCGAAAGCCTTAAAGAAAGTGGAAGACCTGCTGGTGCTTACGAGTACACATGGAGATGGGGATCCGCCGGATAATGCACTTTCTTTCTACGATTTTCTATTCAGCAAACGTGCTCCGAAACTGGACGGTGTGCGTTTCTCTGTCCTTTCCTTAGGGGACAGTTCGTATGAATTCTTCTGTCAGACAGGCAAAGATATTGATCAGAAGCTTGAGGAGCTCGGAGCAGAGCGGATCTATCCTAGAGTCGACTGTGATCTAGACTTTGAGGAACCGGCCGGTGAATGGTTTGATGGCGTACTCGCCCTATTAAATGAGCAGAAGTCTGCAGGTGGCAGCCAGACACCATCTGGCAATACCCAGGCGGTTCAGGCGGATGATACGCCGGTTTATTCCCGCGCGCATCCTTTTCAGGCGGAGATTCTTGAAAACATTAATTTAAATGGACGCGGGTCCAATAAAGAAACCCGCCATCTGGAGCTGGATTTGGAAGGGTCGAATCTATCCTATGAACCCGGAGACAGCCTGGCGATTTTTCCCGAAAATGATGAATCGCTCGTCGATCAGTTGATTAAAGAAATGGATTGGAATCCAGAGGAATCCGTGCCGATTAATAAGGACGGGGAAATCCGTTCCTTAAGAGAAGCGCTCCTTTCTACGTACGAAACGACTTGTTTAACGAAGCCTTTGCTTGAAAAAGCGCAGACACTGACGGATAACGAACAGCTGAAGGAGCTGCTTAAGGATTCTGAGCAGTGGAAAGCCTATATTTACGGACGGGACCTGCTTGATTTTGTTCAGGATTTTGGTCCATGGAAAGGGACCGTGCAGGACTTCATCGGAATTCTCCGGAAAATTCCTGTCCGTCTGTACTCCATTGCGAGCAGTCAGGCCGCCAATCCAGAGGAGGTTCATCTGACCATTGGTGCTCTGCGATATGAGGCCCACGGTCGGAACCGGTTAGGTGTCTGCTCCATTCAGTGTGCTGAACGCGCGACTCATGGTGACCAGCTGTCTGTTTTTGTCCAGAAAAATCCGAATTTCAAACTCCCGGATAATCCTGAGGCGCCGGTGCTCATGATTGGAGCCGGCACAGGGGTTGCCCCGTACCGTTCATTCCTTGAAGAACGGGAAGAAACGGAAGCACCCGGCAAGAATTGGCTGTTCTTTGGTGAACAGCATTTCGTCAGCGATTTTCTATACCAGGTGGAGTGGCAGCGCTGGTTAAATGAAGGCGTACTAACGAACATGGATGTCGCTTTTTCACGTGATAACGAAGAGAAAGTTTATGTGCAGCACCGCCTGCTTGAGAAAAGCGCTGAAGTCTATCAATGGCTCCAGGACGGGACGTATGTGTATGTCTGCGGTGATGAAAAGTATATGGCAAAGGATGTTCATGAAGCTTTAATCACGATTGCTGAAAAAGAAGGAAATATGTCCCGTGAAGATGCGCAATCTTATATCGATAACTTAAGAAAAGAAAAACGCTACCAGCGCGATGTTTATTAATAGGGAAGTGAAAGGAGCGATTAAATGAGTAAAGAAAGAGACAGCCAGCAGCATGGTCCTCCTAGTGAAATGGAAGGGATTAAGAAAGAAAGCCGGTATTTGCGGGGCTCGCTTGTGGAGAGTCTGCAAAATCCGATCACGGGTAGTGTGCCAGATTCAGATACAAAACTTATGAAGTTCCACGGCAGTTATATGCAGGACGACCGGGATCTAAGGCAGGAGCGTAAGCAGCAGAAGCTTGAGCCTGCTTATCAATTTATGACGCGTGTCCGCTTACCGGGCGGAGTGGCGACCCCGGATCAGTGGCTGGTGATGGATGATATTGCCAATACGTATGGCAATCATACGCTGAAGCTGACGACCCGGCAGACGTTTCAAACGCACGGCGTGTTGAAATGGAATATGAAAAAGCAGATTCAAATGATCAATGATTCTCTAATGGATACGATTGCTGCCTGCGGTGATGTAAACCGGAACGTAATGTGTAATGCGAATCCGTATCAATCGGATATTCATGGTGAAATATTTGAATGGTCAAAAAAAGTAAGTGAGCACTTGCTGCCACGCACGCAGGCGTATCATGAAATTTGGCTGGATGGCGAAAAAGTGGAAGACAGTAAGGACGAGTACGAGGTCGAACCGATTTACGGCTCGCTTTATCTGCCTCGTAAATTCAAGATCGGAATCGCCGTACCGCCTTCCAACGACATTGATGTCTATTCCCAGGATCTTGGTTTTATCGCCATCGTGGAAAACAATGAGCTGAAAGGCTTTAATGTGGCTGTCGGCGGCGGTATGGGCATGACACACGGCGACACGAATACGTATCCGCAGGTTTCCCGCGTCATTGGTTTCTGCGAGCCTGAAAAAATCGTCGATGTGGCTGAGAAAATTTTAACGATACAACGTGACTATGGAAATCGGTCGGAACGAAAAAATGCACGGTTCAAATATACGGTGGATCGCCATGGACTTGACTGGGTGCGTCAGGAACTTCATAACCGCCTCGGGTGGGAGCTTGAAGAAGAGCGTTCTTATACGTTCGACCATAACGGCGACCGCTATGGCTGGGTTGAAGGCGACGGTCTGTGGCATCTGACCCTGTTTATCCAAAACGGACGGATCAAGGACTCCGAGGACACCCGGGTTATGACAGGCCTTCGTGAAATCGCAAAAGTTCATGAGGGCGAATTCCGCCTGACACCAAACCAGAACGTGATCATTGCCCGCGTGGAAGAAGATAAAAAGCAGGAAATTGATGAGTTAGTGGAGCAGTACGGCCTGACCGACGGCCGCTACAACTCAGCCCTGCGCAGGAATTCCATGGCGTGTGTCGCTTTTCCAACGTGTGGCCTAGCGATGGCAGAATCAGAACGCTACCTGCCATCCTTAATTGATAAAATGGATGATGTGATTGATGAGGCAGGTCTTCAGGACGAAGAAATCGTCATACGAATGAGCGGCTGCCCTAACGGCTGTTCACGCCCGGCGCTTAGTGAGATCGGTTTTATTGGAAAAGGACCCGGCAAATATAATATGTATTTAGG
>NZ_JBAPTY010000220.1:0-5415 GCF_049282395.1 Halobacillus sp.
TACATAACCAATCGTACAGTAGGAACTAAAAAGCACGATCACTTGAGCAACTATGAAGATTTGACGCAATATATTCTCTCGTACGCTAAAGATTTTGGACTTGAGAATCTGGTAAGTTATGATGAAGAATCCAAGAAATACGTACCTACTGAAGATTTTGAAATTCAATTAAATAGAAAAACCAGGACCCCTGAAGAAGAAGTTTTTCTTGACCAGCTTGCAAGTAGACTAGGGTCCAGGGATGCACTTGAGGAAGCTGATCGAGAAGATAAATTAGATAAAGTGATTGAGCAAAAAATCCATTACCATAGTGAATACTTAAAAGAATTTAAGACTTTTAAAACTGACAGATTGTATGTGGTAACGAGTGAAGATGTGGAAATGGACTAAAAAAAGAGGAAGAGCTGCAATTCGTGCCGTTCTTCCTCTTTTTTATTTAAAATCCTCATATTTATGGTAGTCAATTAGTTCATATAACTCCTCACGCGTCTGCATTCGATCAAGCGTATTTTCTTGAGTACCGTCTTGATAAATCGTTTCATAGATGTGTTCGATTGCTTTAAGAGCTACACGTAATGATGTAACAGGGTAAATCACTAGGGAGAACCCGAGTTTTTCTATCTCATCACTTGTCTTATAAGGGGTTTTCCCAAACTCTGTCATATTGTATAAGAGCGGCATTTGAAGGCGGTGAGCAAGATATTCCATATCTTCCTCTGTCTCAACAGCTTCAGGAAATACACACTCAGCCCCCGCTTCTATGTAAGCTTTGGCTCTTTTCACCGCATCTTCTCTACTAGTTACTGCCAATGCATCTGTACGGGCCACAATTACTAGATCGGGAGCAGCTTTCTTAATAAGCTCTATTTTTTCCACCACTTCTTCTATAGGAACTAAACTCTTACCCTCTAAATGCCCGCATTTCTTAGGAAATACCTGATCCTCCAATTGAACCGCAGCTACTCGAGCCTTTACTAGATCCTGCACTAATCTTACGGTATTATAAGCTTCCCCATAGCCTGTATCAATGTCTACCAGTAAAGGAAGGTTTGCAGCGTTAACCAGTTCTTTGGCTTTCGTTACGATTTCTTCATGCGTTAATAATCCAATGTCGGGTAAACCCTTACTTGCAGATAAAGCTCCCCCCGATAAATAAAGGGAGGTGAATCCAGATTTCTTAGCCATCATCCCAGCTAATCCATGATGAGCTCCTACAAGTCTCATGATTTCTTTAGCTTTCATTTGCTCCCGAAACGATTGACATAAATATTTATGAGATATATTTTCGTCTAATAACCAGCTCATTTAATTAAAGACCTCCTAAGGTACAAAAGCTCCCATATAATCATTCACTTTGATAGATGGTAGACGTTTAGGCTTGTGAAGCTGCAGAAGATGCTGGATTCTTTCTTCAGGAAACAACGCTTTCATATTATTTTCAAACTTTTTCTCTATTAAAGGATATCCTTCCTCCCTACGCTGGCGATGACCGATAGGATAACGCACTTCCACCTGTTTCGTTTGATTTTCTTCTGAGAAACGAATGGTGACTCTGTTAGCTATTGAACGTTTTTCAGGATGGAAGTATTCTTCCGTGAACTCAGTCTCTTCCACAACTTTCATTTTGTTCCGCAGTCTGTCGATTTCTGGGTGATCTATAGCAAAATGATCTTCATAATGCTCCGCTTCCAGTTTCCCAAACAATAAACCAATAGCCGTAATATATTGAATACAATGATCGCGATCAGCAGGATTGTTTAGACTGCTCTTTTTATCAATAATCCTCTTAGCTGACTCTTGCGTTTCGATTAGGATTTCTTGTATCTCTGAAACTCTTCCTCTTACTTTAGGGTATAGTTTTATCGCGCATTCAGCTGCCGTTTGAGCATGAAATTCAGCAGGATAGGATATTTTAAACAACACATTCTCCATCACATAATCGCTTAATTGTTGGGATAGAGTAATTGATTTACCTCCCAGTATGACATCCTCAAATCCCCATTTTTCCGCTGTCAGCGCAGTCGGATAGCCCATCTCATCTTTTAGTGCCATTAAACCAAGTCGAACGCCTCTACTCGTCGCATCACCCGCAGCCCAGGATTTTCTAGAACCCGTATTTGGAAAATGACGATAAGTCCGTAAACTTCCATTATCGATCCACGCATTACTTACGGCATTCATTACTTGTTCTTTCGAGCCATCTAACATGGCTGAAGTGACCGCAGCAGTAGCAATCTTTACAAATAAAACGTGATCAATTCCATAGCGGTTCATACTGTTGCTTAACGCAAGTACACCCTGGATTTCATGGGCTTGAATCATCCTGTATAGTACATCATTCATGTAAAAAGATTTTCTTCCTTCAGCCTCATATTTTCTGGACAAATAATCAGCGACTGCTAATATTCCCCCTAAGTTATCAGAAGGGTGGCCCCATTCTTCTGCAAGCCACGTGTCATTATAGTCAAGCCAACGAATCAAAAGTCCGATATTAAAAGCACCTTGCACAGGGTCTAATTCATGCAACGTCCCTGGAACTCGTGATCCATGAGGAGTTTGAATCCCTGGTACCACCGGTCCAAGGTGCTTAGTGCATGCCGGATAATCTAAAGCTAAACCAGCACAAGCCACGGAATCCATAAGAACATACCGTGCATTTTTCCAGGCTTCATCACTAAAAGATTGTTCTTCGGTTACATATTCTGCTATTTTTTCGATCACTTTATCGTACATATTCTTAAAACTCCCCCCTATTGTTCAGAGCCTTCATGTTCTGCTCTCTGCCGAACACGATTTCGAATAATGGGTACAATGAAAGAAAGCACACTAATGCCTAGCAGGGCAATAGAAACAGGATCTTCAATTAAGACCAACAGACTTCCCCCGGATGCTGTTAGCGCCTGCCTAAAGGCTTGTTCCATCATTCCACCCAGAATGAAGGCAAGGATGAATGGAGCTGCCGGGAAGGAAAACAATCGCATTAAGTAACCAAGTAAACCAAATAAAAGCAGCAAATATAAATCAAACGTACTGAAACTAATGGAATATACGCCTATTAAACTGAAAATAATAACTAAGGAAATAAGCATTGGTCTTGAGATCTTCAAAATCTTTGCAATGTAAGGAATTAAAGGCAAGTTTAAGATTAATAGAAATACATTTCCTATATACATACTTGCAATAATCCCCCAGAATACTTCAGGACGATCTGTAACAAGTAAAGGACCAGGTTGAATATCAAGTACCAAGAATGCACCAAGCATGACAGCTGTTGTGCCTGAACCTGGAATCCCCAGGCTTAATAATGGAACAAAAGCACCACTGGTAGCAGCATTATTCGCTGTTTCTGGAGCCGCTACGCCTTTGATCGATCCTTTACCGAACTCTTCAGGTTTCTTCGCAATTCTCTTTTCAGTAATATAACCTATAAATGAAGCTATAGTGGCCCCCGCTCCAGGCAGAACTCCTAACACGAATCCTAAGAAAGACTGACGGGTCATAGGGCCTTTCATTTCCTTGAAATCCTGTTTACTCAGCCTTAAGTTTCCGATGTCACCTTGTTTACTAAGAGATTGATCTTTACGGTTTTTCACTAGAAAACAAACTTCCGCTAGCGCAAAAAGACCTAAAGCGATGACAAGAAAGTCGACTCCTTCCATCAAGTTGGGATTGTTAAAAGTAAAGCGGTTCGTACCTGTTTGGGCATCTATCCCAATCGTTGCAACAATAAAACCCACCGTCGCCGATATTAACGCTTTAACTGTTGAGCCTTCTGAAAGACTTGAAATCGCCGTTAACCCAAGGAACATCAATGCAAAATATTGCGGTGGTCCAAAGGAAACAGCCACTTGAGCTAACGCTGGGGCAAATAACATTAACAGCACGACAGACACCGTTCCACCGACAAAGGAGGAAATAGCAGCAATAGCTAACGCTTTACCTGCTTCTCCTCTCTGAGCCATTGGATAACCATCAAAAGACGTAGCCACCGTACCGGAAATCCCAGGGGCGTTTAATAGAATGGAGGATGTAGATCCTCCAAATACGGCTCCGTAATAGACTCCCGCCATCATGACCAATGCGGAAGATGGATTCATTCCATAAGTGACTGGAATCATGATAGCAATGGCACTGATAGGTCCAAGACCGGGCATCATTCCAATTAACGTACCGGTAACTACACCAATGAGGACAAACAAAATACCTTGTAAACTAAATGCTACTTGGAAACCTTGCATCAAACCATCTAATGCACCCATATCTCATCAACACCTTTTAAAATGGTAATATTCCTTGAGGTAATCGAATTTGAAGTAAATAATTAAATAAATAGTAAAGTACAGAAGGAAAAATCAGAGAAACTAATAGATTACTTTTCCATTTTTTGTACCCGAGGAACCAAGAACAAAAGAATACAAATAATGCGGTCGCTAATAGAAAGCCTAAGATTTCCAAAAGAAAAATATAAGCAAGTATCATGACACCTACCGCAAGCAGCACAAGAAGCTCTTTTCCTGGCACTTTACGCTTTTCCTTTTCTTCCTCGGTCTCTGAAGACTTATCAAAGAACAATAAAATAGCTAGTCCAATCAGCAAGAACCCTAGTAATTTTGGAACTAAATCAGAATCGACAGGAACATAAGGGTATTCTTTTAGGTTGTAAGTTAAATACAAATATCCAGATGAAAACAAAATAAGAAAAATACTAATTTTTTGGTTCATTGTTTTAAGCACGGTTATCACCTTCAAAAATGATTTTAAAATGATAAGACAAGAACCTGATCTTAATGAATTAAATCTAGATCAGGTTCTTCACCTTATATTAAATTGCTTAGCTTATTGTCCAAGACCAAGTTCATCTAATAATGTACCAAGTTCGTCCTTTTGTTCTTTCAAAAACTTCTGATACTCTTCACTATCCATGTACATTTCATCCCACCCATACTGATCACGGATATTAGCAAAAGCCTCTGTTTCGCTTACCGCTTTAAATTTTTCTTCATAGTAAGTAACAGCTGATTCATCCATATCTTTCGGTCCGAAAAAACCTCTCCAGTTTACAAAGGTAGCGTCGATCCCTTGTTCTTTTGCTGTTGGAAATTGAGATAGCACTTCTCCATCTAACCTTTCTTCAGATGTAACTCCAAGAACTTTAATTTTATCCGCTCTTACTTGTTCGATCGTCTCAGCTACACCTGTTGAATAAACATCTGCACTTCCATTCAATACCTGAGTGAGTGCCCCACCGTCTTGAGCAGAAACATATTTTATTCCTTTAATATCCACTCCGGCAGCTTTTGCAATTTTCACAAACTGCATGTGATCCATAGAACCTGGAGAAGATGCCCCTACGACGGTTACACTGGAAGGGTCTTCTTTCATATCTTCAAACAGTTCATTTAAGTTGTCCCATTT
>NZ_JBAPTY010000221.1:0-2952 GCF_049282395.1 Halobacillus sp.
CCAACCATGACAGGAAGAAGGTCACTTCCTTTCATGTTCGTTCTTAAGCTTGTCGAGGCTGAACAAGGCACCTCCACATTTGTCCGTCCAGTCCATACGCCGCTGACCAAGGTGCTTCCGCTTTCAACCGGGTAGTCTCGTCATTTCCCCACCAGGCCAACTTTATTAGGAATAACGGTCCTTCGTAAAGAGAGGATTTTTTCTTCTTTAACCTGCCTGAAATGCTTATATAACAGGCTATCCCGTATAGTTCAGCTTGAATAAAGTGTGTACGCCCATGTGGTTATTTTTCTTCGAGTGGGTGAAGGATAAAGCCGTTTCGAGTCTCAGATTCCGCCAGGTCCGGAGGGGGATGATGTAGACTCCTGTGGGATAGACATGATCGGTGAGATCCCGCAGGGCTGTTAAGCCCGAGGAAGCTTACCACATGGGATGTCTAAGATCGCCACGTCCTGTGGCAACGTCGAACGACCCTGCGTCGTGCAGGGCCGGAAAGCGAAATCGTCCCCCGGAGGACCTTCCTTATAACCCATTTATCTCGAAACTGAGTCTTACAGTATAGGGAGCTTATCTTTAATAAGTTAGGCCATAACGGGATTGGTTCGTCAAGTTATCTCTCGTATGAGAACAGTAGTAAGACATATACTATTTTCAAATTGCAACGTAAATGTGATTTCTCTATTTGACTATATTGGAAGGGATTAACCCGTATGGACAAACAGGAGACAACGGATAATAAAAAGATTCAGTGGTGGCAGCTCTCATTGATTGGAGTAGGATGCACAATTGGTACGGGTTTTTTTCTTGGTTCTGCTTTGGCAATGAAAAGAGGAGGGCCAGCTGTACTTCTCATCTTTTTGCTTGCTGCTATCGGAACATATGTAGTATTTGATGCCTTATCAGCTATGACAGCCGAGGATCCTCAGAAAGGTTCCTTTCGGGCATATGCTAAAAAAGCTTATGGGAGATGGGCGGGATTTTGCAACGGATGGGTGTATTGGTCTTCTGAACTGCTTATAATGGGGAGCCAGTTGACAGCCTTAGCCATCTTTGCTCAATTTTGGTTCCCTAACGTACCGCTTTGGGTTTCCTCAAGTGTATTCGGCGTTTTGGGGATCGGGGTTATTATTACCGGTGTATCGGGGTTTGAACGATTTGAAAATATATTTGGCGTTATGAAAATAGCGGCAATTTTAATGTTTATTATTATTGCATTTCTTGCTGTAGGGGGAGTTTTAAAAGGCGGCCAGCCTGACCCATCGTTTACATGGGATAATAAAGGATTACTTCCACTTGGTTTAACCGGACTATGGGCAGCGTCTATTTACGTGTTTTACAGTTTTGGTGGAATTGAAGTTATGGGTATAATGGCGAATGAACTAGAAAATCCGAAAGATGCTCCTAAGTCGGGAACATTTATGCTTTCATTACTCACAACTATTTATGTAGTATCCATAGGTCTCGCATTATGGCTTGTCCCTTATACTAAATTTAATGGGGATGAGAGTCCATTTATTACCGCTTTAAGTAAGTATAATCTATCTTTTGTGCCCCATGCATTTAATGGAGCTTTAATCATTGGAGGTTTTTCTACTATGGTAGCCTCACTGTACGGGATCACAACCATATTAACCTCGTTGTCAGAAGATGGAGATGCTCCTGAATTCTTCTCTAAAACAGGTCCTAGAAAAGTTCCTTATTATGCCGTACTGCTAACTATCGGTGGTTTAATTGCTTCAATAATAGTTGCTTTACTGCTCCCGGAGAAGATATATGAATATTTAACCACAGCTGCTGGCCTCATGCTTTTATACATCTGGCTGTTTATCCTGTTTTCTTATAATAAAATCATGGAGTTAACTTCATTTAAACGTGTAAAACGGCTGGTAGGATTAGTGTTAATTTTACTTGCAGTTTCGGGAACTTTATTAAATAAAACAAGTCGAATTGGATTTTTTGTGAGCATAGGTTTTTTACTGGTTATTGGTATTGTAACTATATTTATGAAAAAGAAATGGAAGCATTTAGAAGCGGAAGAGTAATTGGAATGCTTGAAAACCAAAATAAGCAGCAAATCCTAATAAACTTAAACCTGATAGAGTTGAGATTACTCGAAGCAGGTTGGGTGTCAATACTTTTCTAAAGCCGCTAGACAGAGAAGCCATGAATATATCCCAGACCATTAAACCTAGAAGGACAGCACCTCCATAGAGCAGAACCTGAGCCAAGTTATAACGATCAATGGAGTCAGCTAGAATACTACCATAAATACCCAGCCAGAAAAGAATGGATAATGGATTTGTAATGGCCAGCAGGAAGCCATTTGTGAACGTTTTCTTTAAAGATTCTCTACTTCTCAACTCCCCAATCCCAATTTCTTTTGTACCTTTAAAACTCTCAAAGGCCGTATAAAACAATACAAATGCTCCGAATAACCACAGAAATGATTTCATTAAAGGAATTTCTAAAAAATGGACAACTCCAAAAAACACACAAAGTATAAAAAATAAATCAGCTACAATAGATCCTAACCCAATAGCCCAGGAATGGAGGAAACCGTTTTTGATCCCCTGGTCGATTTGTGCAGCGTTTATAGGACCGATTGGCGCGGCAAGCGATAACCCTAGCAAAATGTAACTAAAAAAAACCCCCATCACGACACTCCCTCTTGAATTGCTTGTCCTAAATATATTCAGTGTCGTTAAAGTTTATGTAACGTAAATAAGGGACCATATGTAAATAAACCACTGTGCTGTAAAACAGTGGTTTAAATGTTCAGTTGGAAGCCTGATAAGTTTCTACAATTAGACGCAGCAAATCGCTAGCCCGCTGAATTTCTTTCTGGTCAGTCTCAGAATTTAGGTCAGGATCTTGCATTAATTCATTGAGAGCCTCTTCAGCTATCTTCACATGCTGCTGTGCTTCTGCAAACCCGGTTTGATTCTCCTGCAT
>NZ_JBAPTY010000222.1:0-5884 GCF_049282395.1 Halobacillus sp.
TAGTTCTATGATGGGAGCTATGCTTAAAGGGGAAGATAAAATCACGGTGAAAGTAGAGGGTGATGGCCCGGCTGGGGCTATTATAGCTGACACAAATGCAAGAGGCGAAGTACGCGGCTATATTATCAACCCTCACGTAGATTTTGATTTAAATCAAAATGGAAAACTGGATGTAGCTCGTGCTGTGGGCACAAATGGTACCTTAAGTGTCGTTAAGGATCTTGGTATGAAAGATCACTTTACCGGGCAGGTACCGCTCGTTTCTGGGGAAATAAGTGAAGATTTCACCTATTATTTCGCCAATTCTGAACAAGTTCCATCTGCGGTAGGTGCTGGAGTTCTCGTAGATACGGATTATTCCATTCTTGCTTCGGGTGGATTTGTTATTCAAATGATGCCCGGGGCGGACGATGCCACTACCAGTGAAATAGAAAGGCGCTTGTCAGAGATGCCAGCTATCTCAAGTCTAGTTCAAGAGGGAAAAAGTCCTGAAGAAATTTTACAAACGGTGCTCGGAGAAGATAAGCTGCAAATATTGGATACGATGCCTGTGCAGTTTAAATGTCACTGTTCACGGGAGCGTGTAGAAGTGGCGATAGCAAGCCTTGGAGACGAAGAGATTCAACGCATGATTGAAGAAGATCAAGGGGCAGAGGCTAAGTGTCATTTTTGTAATGAAGATTATCAATTTGATGTCAATCAATTGAAAGACCTGCAATCTCAGGAAGCTGAATAATCGTTACCTCAAAGTGTCATTATAGGTA
The DNA here is from genome assembly GCF_049282395.1 of Halobacillus sp. NCBI lineage: Bacteria > Bacillati > Bacillota > Bacilli > Caryophanales > Bacillaceae > Halobacillus > Halobacillus sp. Next base: position 765 of record NZ_JBAPTY010000222.1, read on the forward strand.
GATAGAGGGGCGGAACAACTCTTGTGCGCAAAAAAGGCAAGAAACTTGTTTCGCCCTTTTTTTGAAGGGAACGTTACTAATAAATGATTGAAATGTTTGACAATATGCTCATCCTTCAGTACATTAGAGTTAAATCCTATCAAAATACTTGGTTTTAGGGGTGGAAATTATGAGAATTGTTAATAACGTTAGTGAACTTATCGGGCAGACGCCGATGGTAAAACTGAATGGGTCTGCAGAGGAAGATAGTGCGGACATTTATCTGAAACTGGAATACATGAATCCAGGCAGTTCTGTAAAGGACCGTATCGCATTAGCGATGATTGAAGAAGGAGAAAAATCCGGAGATCTTAAAGAAGGCGACACCATTATTGAACCAACAAGTGGAAACACTGGGATTGGGCTTGCTATGGTTGCCGCTGCTAAAGGCTACAAATCTATTCTTGTGATGCCGGATACGATGAGTCAGGAACGTCGTAATCTTCTGCGTGCTTATGGTGCGGATCTTGTTTTGACACCGGGAAGTGAAGGTATGAAAGGGGCTATTAAGAAAGCAGCTGAACTTCAAAAACAGCATAACTATTTCATGCCTCAGCAATTTAATAACGAAGCTAACCCAAGAATCCATGAAAAAACGACGGGTCCTGAAATTGTGGAACAAATGGGTGACCAATTGGATGCGTTTGTTGCAGGAATTGGCACTGGCGGAACGATTACGGGTGCAGGGAAAGTGTTGAAAGCACACTACCCTGATATTAAAATTCATGCCATAGAACCAGAGGGATCGCCTGTATTGTCGGGAGGAGACCCAGGTCCCCATAAAATCCAGGGGATCGGTGCCGGTTTTGTACCGGGCATCCTGAATACAGAAATTTACGATGAAGTTCATCAAGTTAACACGGAGGATTCTTTTGCTGCAGCGCGCGAAGCTGCCCGTAAGGATGGTATTCTAGGCGGAATCTCTTCCGGATCAGCTATTCATGTGGCTAAACAGGTAGCTAAGAAACTTGGTAAAGGTAAAAAAGTCGTAGCAGTGATTCCAAGTAATGGGGAACGTTATCTCTCTACACCGCTTTATCAATTTGAAGAAGACGAATAATAAACTCTTAAAAATACGCTCTTTTACAGGGCGTATTTTTTTATGGGAATAACAAATAGATACGGTAAGTGATAGAAATAAAAAAATGTTGTAAGATAGGGAAAGAAGCTTTTAGAGAAAGAGGTACCGGCTATGGGATTTAAGCTAAAAACGCAGAATTATTCATATGATTTATCCGAACGAACATTAGTCATGGGAATCTTAAATGTTACCCCTGATTCTTTTTCAGACGGAGGCAGGTTTAATACGGTGGAAGGAGCCGTACGGCGTGCGAGTGCTATGGCAAAGGACGGGGCACATATTATTGATATAGGCGGGGAATCCACGCGTCCCGGCCATGAGCCGGTCAGCGAAAAAGAAGAGATTGAGCGGGTTGTTCCGATCATCCAGGCTATTCACAGTGAAGTGGATCTCCCTATATCGATTGACACGTATAAAGCTGAAGTCGCCAGAAAGGCGATTGAAGCAGGAGCCTGCATTATTAATGATGTGTGGGGAGCTAAAAAAGAACCGGCCATTGCGGAGGTCGCGGCTGAATATAATGTGCCGGTAATTTTAATGCATAATCGCAACGATAGGAACTACACATCTTTAATTGACGATATGAAAGCTGACTTAGAGGAAAGTATTAATATAGCGAAGCAAGCCGGAGTTAAAGAAGAAAACATTGTGCTCGATCCAGGGATTGGATTTGCCAAAGCAAAAGAAGAAAACTTAGCAGTGATGCGTAATCTTCACCAGTTTGAAGCTATGGGATACCCTCTATTACTTGGCAGTTCGCGGAAGTCATTTATAGGAACCATCCTGGATTTGCCTAAAGATGAACGCATGGAAGGTACAGGAGCTACCGTTTGTTACGGAATTGCCCAGGGGGTTCATATTGTCCGAGTCCACGACGTGAAATCTATAGCTCGAATGACAAAAATGATGGATGCTATGATGGGAAAGGAAGGTTATAATGGATAAAATATATGTAAATCAAATGGAATTCTGGGGATATCACGGTCTTTTTCCCGAAGAAAACAAACTGGGGCAGCGCTTTTATGTAGATGCTGAACTTGAACTAGATCTAAAGCCAGCTGCTGAGACGGACGACATGACGAAATCCGTGGATTATGGCGCGATTTATGAAACCTGTAAAAAAGTAGTCGAAGGAGAAGCACATAAATTAGTGGAAACGGTAGCAGAAAAACTTTCCGCTGAGTTGTTTAATCAGTTCAGTCCTGTTCAAGGCTGTCGTCTGAAAGTTTATAAACCTGATCCTCCTATCCCTGGACACTATCAGTCGGTGGCTATTGAAATTTACCGGAGTCGTACCGAATGAATACAGCGTATATCGCACTTGGGTCCAACATTTCTAAGAGAGAAGAATTTTTAAAAAATGCAGTGGCGAGCATAGATGATCACCCGGAGATTACGGTGGTTTTAAAATCAGCAGTATATGAAACAGCACCTGTAGGTTATACCGAGCAGAATGATTTTTTAAATATGGTTATCCAAATTGAAACCTCTCTGCCTCCTTTACAATTACTTGATCATTGCCAGTCCATTGAAAAGGAATTAGGACGAAAACGTGTGGTAAAGTGGGGGCCGCGTACAATAGATCTTGACATTTTGCTATATAATCAAGAACATATGAGAGCAGAGCGCCTGATTCTTCCTCACCCACATATGCAGGACAGAGCTTTTGTTATGGTTCCATTAGTAGAAGTGAATCCAAAAGTAACGATACCGTTTATAACTAAACAAGCGGAAGAAATTCTGGAAGATTTGCCTGCAGAAGATGTCCAGAGTATGAGGGTATGGGGAAGGATATAATAGGTAATCTTATTAATTTAAATTTCGGACGAAAAAGCATCTTTCATCCAGAGTATTACTGGATAATCGTACAGCCGAATATTTAGAAATAGAAAAACTCGCGAATGAACGTTTCTCCAATGATGAATCGATGTATATATGCTTCATATGGACTGTATGATTCGATTGAAAAATGAAAAAGTGGCTATAATGAAGATACGTAAACATCCCTCATAGTATTTTAGAGACTTTAATAAGGATAATGAATCAGGGGAACGCATGAAAGTATCGTCAGCGTTGACACAATTCGACGTCTTTTCTATACTAAATCATAGTTAGAATACTGCCAGTCCGAAGCTGGCAGTTTTTATTATTGAAGCGGCTTACTTTTACAATAGATAAGGGAATGGAGTGATTAGAATGTCGGAAGAACTCAATGAACAAATGCGGGTGCGCAGAGATAAACTGAATGCTTACCGGGAACAGGGATTGGATCCATTTGGCGACAAGTTCGAACGTACTCATCTGGCGGAAGATCTCATCGAGAAATACGACCAGTATAATAAAGAGGAGCTTGAAGAAAAACAATTTCCTGCAACTATTGCTGGTCGAATTATGACTAAGCGTGGAAAAGGAAAAGCGGGATTCACTCATATTCAGGACGTAAGTGGACAAATTCAGCTATATATTCGTAAGGATCGAATCGGAGAGGAAGCTTACGAAGTTTTTAACACAGCTGACCTTGGTGACATAATAGGAGTAACTGGAGTTATGTTTAAGACAAAAGTAGGGGAACTTTCCGTTAAAGCGGACGAGTTTCACTTGCTTACCAAAGCTCTTCGTCCTCTACCGGAAAAATTTCACGGTTTGCAAGACGTAGAACAAAGGTATCGTCAGCGCTACTTAGATTTAATTACTAACCCTGGAAGCCGTGACACGTTTATTACCCGGAGTAAAATTATACAATCCATGCGCCGGTACCTGGATGGTCTTGGTTTCTTAGAAGTAGAAACTCCATTAATGCACGGGATCCCAGGCGGAGCATCCGCACGTCCATTTGTTACTCACCACAATGCACTGGACATGCAGCTTTATATGAGGATTGCCATTGAACTCCATCTGAAACGTTTGATCGTGGGCGGTATGGAAAAAGTATATGAAATAGGACGCGTTTTCCGTAACGAAGGAGTCTCTACACGACACAATCCAGAGTTCACGATGCTGGAACTGTATGAAGCATATGCTGACTACCATGATGTCATGAGTCTGACGGAAAACATGGTTGCCCACATTGCAAAAGAGGTCCTTGGTTCTGCGAAAGTTACGTATAACGAGCAGGAAATTAATTTAGAACCAGAGTGGACACGCTTGCATATGGTCGATGCCATTAAAGAATATACAGGCGTTGATTTCTTTGAAGATATGAGTGATGAACAGGCGAAAGAATTAGCTAAGGAGCATAATGTCGAAATTCAGGACTCCATGACTTTTGGTCATATCGTTAACGAATTTTTCGAGCAATATGTTGAAGATAAACTGATTCAGCCTACATTTATCTACGGACATCCTATTGAAATCTCACCACTTGCCAAGAAGAATCCGGAAGACCCGAGGTTTACAGATCGTTTCGAATTGTTCATCGTAGGGCGTGAGCATGCCAACGCATTCTCCGAGCTTAATGATCCAATTGATCAAAGAGAGCGGTTCGAAGCTCAACTGAAAGAGCGGGAAGAAGGAAATGATGAAGCTCACATGATGGATGAAGATTTCTTAGAGTCATTAGAATACGGACTCCCACCAACAGGCGGTTTAGGAATCGGAATTGATCGTCTGGTTATGCTTTTAACAGATTCTCCTTCCATTAGAGATGTACTGCTTTTCCCTCAGATGAGAAATCGAGAATCTTAAAATGGAATAAATGACTTTATAAACCCCCGGCTGACAGGATCCGGGGGTTTTAATTGATTCAATATAAAGATGATTAGAAAAAAATATCCGAAAAGGTATTGCCAACATTATTTCAGCGTGGTATATTATTACTTGTCGCATTAAGACAGAGCGGCAAGCCGGCAACGGCAAGCCAAAAATCATTTAAAAAAGTTGTTGACTTAAACGAGTCACAATGATATGATTATTAAGTCGCTGTTTTGAAGCGGCAAACGAAAACTTTTGATCTTTGAAAACTGAACGAACCAACCAGTACGTCAAGATATTCTTTCATTAT
>NZ_JBAPTY010000223.1:0-15465 GCF_049282395.1 Halobacillus sp.
GCTCCTGCGTTTTAGCTACAGCATACGTATTATTAAATTTCATGGGCTCTAAGAACGCCATATCATACGTTTCCGCCATGCCCTCTTTTGCCTGCTGATAAACTTCCTGCGGCTCATTGCTATTCGCCTGTTCATCCAGCAAGGATACGATAGCTGTCCCTGTAAATTCGGGATATATGTCTATGCTGCCCTCCTGCAAGGCACTGAATACAAGATCCGTTTTCCCTAAGTTGGGTTTCAACCCTACAGAAAGATCCGTTTCTTCTTCAATAAGCATTTCATACATGTTAATTAAAATAGCAGGTTCCGAGCCTAATTTTGCTCCAAGGACAAGATCGTTTTTCGCCTTGCCGCCAAACGCTAATGGACCTACAGCAATTAATGCGGCAATTACCAAGAGACTTACAAGAGATCGGAAGCCAGACTTTGCAGATGTTCTCTCAAATAGTCGGAGGATCACATCTAATATAATAGCTAACAGAGCAGCTGGGATAGCACCGAGAAGAATAAGATTCACATCACCACCGCGGTCAAGACCAAGGAGAATTAAATCACCTAAACCCCCGGCCCCTATTAAAGCAGCAATTGTAGTAGTCCCGACAATTAAGACCATGGATGTACGAATTCCAGCCATAATGACCGGCATGGCCAGTGGTAATTCCACACGGGATAAGCGGCGAAAAGAATTCATTCCCATTCCTGTAGCCGCTTCCTTAAGAGCAGGATCTACTTCTTTAATTCCGGTGTAGGTATTTCTGAGTATAGGCAGAAGTCCATAGGCTGTTAAGGCAATAACGGCAGGCGTCTGTCCAATACCGAATAAAGGAATTAAAAACGCTAAGACTGCAAGACTCGGTATTGTTTGTAAAATGGCGGTTGCTCCGATAACCGGTTCAGCAACCTTTTGTTTTCGCGTTAATAACAATCCTAGAGGCACGGAAATGAGTGTGGCAATGACTAGAGCAATAATAGAAATCTGTAAGTGTTCCCAGATCTTTTCAAGTAAGACATCCTGTCGTTGAATAAAAACCTCTTTAAATTGGTTCATAGCTGTCCCACCCCTTTTTCATGGTGGTTTTCTTTCAAGTAAAAGACGATATCTTTATAAGAGAGAGTACCTAGAAGCTGATTCTGTTTAACTACCGGCAGCATTGGATAATCTGTTTTTTCAAAAACGGCAGTAGCTTCTTTTAAAGTCATTCCATTTTCTAAAGCAGGAAGGTCCATCGTCTTGCCATCATGAACCGCAGTGGCATAGGTACCATCAGGATTCTTTAACGCAAATGTTCCTTTTTGGGGAATTGTTCCTTTCTCTAATTCTGCCACTGGATACATTTGATTTTTTGTTCGGTCCATAATGACGTCCACCGCTGTTTCCCATGGAGTTTTACGGCTTCCTATGAAATCTTTCACAAACTCATTTGCCGGATTTAGTATTAAGTTTTGTGGAGTGTCTAATTGAACAATCTCTCCGGCTTGCATTACACAAACTCTGTCTCCGAGAGCCATGGCTTCGTCCATATCGTGAGTCACAAAAACAATTGTTTTCTGAATTTCCTGTTGCAACTGTCTGATATCTTTCTGCAGCTGCTCACGACTAATTGGATCCAGAGCACTAAATGGTTCATCCATTAATATAATATCTGGATCAGCAGCCAGAGCCCTTATAACTCCTACCCTTTGCTGCTGACCGCCCGATAATTCGCTTGGTTTCCGCTTCCGGTGCTTTTCAGCATCTAACCCTACCATACGCATTAGTTCATCAATACGGTTAGAAAGGTCTTTCTTTTTCCACTTCTTCATTTCAGGAACAATAGATATATTCTCTTCTATCGTCATATGAGGAAACAAAGCAATTTCCTGTAATACATAACCAATATTCCAGCGGAGCTCGTGAATGTTATATTCACGAATATCTTTATTATGTATAGTTATTGACCCTTCTGTAGGATGGATCAATCGGTTAATCATCTTCATCATTGTAGTCTTACCGCAGCCACTCGGACCAATTAGAGTTAACAGCTCCCCGTCCTCCACGTGCAAGGCGATGTCTTTAAGAGCCGTGGTCCCATCAGGATACGTCTTTGTTACGTCTTTAAACGTAATCATCGTTTTCCCCCTCTTTATCCTAATAAAATATGAAATCTATATTTCCACAATTCCACAATTTCAAACATTTTGCAAAGATTCGAAATCATTTTGAACACATCGGGAAACTAATTGTTTTATATTTTCTCCATACTAGAACTTTGCGAGAAACTTCTTGTCACACGGTGCTGAATTGGTATAATAGGAAGTTGTTACAGCTTTGAATTTAATACATAAGTTTAAATCTATTGATAGTAAATCAAAAGGTACTTTAAATCTCTTTCACCCCTAAATTAATAAGTTTAACCTTTACAATGAAGCGGCCGGGTTCTTTCCTCAAACCTCTCATGGTAAAATAGAATAAAGCAACGAAGGAGATGAGCGGCATGGAATACGCTTTATTTGCTATTATCGCGTACTTGCTTGGATCCATTCCATCAGGTCTGATAATAGGGAAATATGGCTATGATACTGATATCAGAGAGCACGGAAGCGGTAATTTGGGCGGAACCAACACTTTTCGTGTATTAGGTATTAAAGCGGGTTTAATTGTAACTTCAGCGGATATCCTTAAAGGAACTCTGGCGACAGTCCTTCCATTACTATTTGGAGCTGAAGTCATTACACTAATCATTGGGATTTTTGCAGTGATTGGTCATATGTACCCAATCTTTGCAGGTTTTAAAGGCGGGAAAGCTGTTGCGACTTCCGGAGGCGTGATATTGGGAGTTAATCCTATCATTTTCTTTATACTACTAGCCACTTTCTTTCTGGCTTTATACATTAGTAAATATGTATCTCTATCTTCTATGATTAGTGGTGTCGTCGGAATAGTTGCTACTCTTATAGCCCAGGACTTTGGGTTGACCATTGTCATAACTCTTTTCACGCTATTCGTGATCTACCGTCATCGATCGAATATTAAAAGGATTATGAACAAAACAGAACCAAAAATCACTTGGATGTAACCTGCTTTTCACGAGGTCTGTGCTAAAAAGCATAGACCTTCTTTTTTGTGGAAACGATAGTAAAACAACAACAGGGACAGGTTTTATCCTGTTTTTACCAAACACATTAATAAAAGCATTAAATTGTATAAATAGATTTACATATTGTATACTTTGACTTAGAAATGAAGGCCTGAAAGGAGTCTTTTACTATGAACAAAACTGAACTAAACCATAATAAGCAATTACCTTCCAAAGAAGAGCGCCACCAATTATTTGGATCTGTGAAACCAGGTCCACGTACAAAACCGGTGGATAAAGATAAAATGGCTGATTTACAAAATTCAAAAAAAGATTTCCTTTTTGATATTGATATGGTGGGAATTTCAAATGTGAAGCATCCTATTCGCATTCCAAGCAAACTGACGCCAGAAATTCAGACAACAATTGGCACGTTCTCCTTTGGTTCCTCCATTATGAAAGGAAGTAAAGGCACCAATATGAGCCGCTTCACAGAACAATTAGATAAATATCACAACGAAGGATTTGCCATAGATATTGCAACTTTAAAAGGTTTTACCGAGGAACTTGCCGGTCGTTTAAAACAAAAAGATGCTGAAGTGGAAGTACATTTCCCCTGGTTCTTTGAAAGAAAAGGGCCCTACTCAGATCTTGCTGGTATGAACTACGCAGATGCTACAATTCGTGATGAATATAAGGAAGAAACCGGGCATGATGTTACGGTTACGTTAACTGGTAAAATTACTACTCTTTGTCCTTGTTCAAAAGAAATCAGTGAATACAGCGCCCATAACCAGCGAGGGAACGTATCAATGACTGTTACATTAACTGATGATTTCGACGAGCAGGAAATTGATTGGAAAGCGGCTTTGCTAGAGGCGGCCGAGAGCAATGCAAGTGCCCGCATTCACCCGGTTTTGAAAAGACCAGATGAAAAAATGGTTACAGAGCAAGCGTATGAGAACCCTCGCTTTGTAGAAGACATCGTTCGTCTGGTTGCAGCTGATTTATATGAATATGAATTTGTAGAAGCTTTTTCCGTAACTTGCCGGAATGAAGAATCTATCCATCTTCACGATGCAGTGGCAACTCTAAGTTATGATAAAAAACAAGAGACCGAATAAGGACTCATCTTATGAAAAATGTCATGATTGGTCTTATAAAATTTTATCGTAAAGGAATCAGTCCTTTCTTCCCTCCCAGCTGCCGATTCCAACCTACTTGTTCGGAGTATGGACTAGAAGCTTTTAAACGGTTTGGTTTTTTTAAAGCGGCATATTTGACCATTAAACGGATATTAAAATGCCATCCTTTTCATAAAGGCGGGTTTGATCCGGTTCCTGATAGACATAGGAAAGACAACCACCTGTAAAAACATTGTGGTTGTCTTTCTGTATGAGGTTTACCCATAATGAAATACGGATATAACACATGAGACAATCATAGAATAGAGGGAGTTGAATTAATTATGGATCTTACCGTTACAGAAGAAGCAGCTAAATGGTATGAAGAAGAATTAGATGTAGATGATAATACCAACCTTCGATTTTATGTCCGTTATGGTGGAACAGGTGGTCTTCAGCCAGGATTTTCTCTAGCGATCCGCATAGAAGAGCCGTCTGAGCCTGTTGCGGAAACAAAAGTTGGAAAGATCACTTATTTTATTGAAGAAGATGATGAATGGTACTTTGGAGGTCATTCTCTCCAGGTAGAGTTCAGCTCTAAATGGGAAGAACCAGATTTCCAATATCAATAGCCTCTCAAACGAACCAGAAACTCACCGTATTTAATTGTTGAGTTTCTGGTTTTTTAATTCATAAAAACATGCTTATGTCTCTTTTTAAATAAAAAAGCCGCCCCGAAAGGGCGACTTGACACTATAATTAAGGTCTTAAATTAAATCGTTCAATGTGATCCCATTTTCGCTCTTTCATTAAAATTTTATATTGATGTTCCCCAAATAAATCAAAGTGCGGAAAACGTGGATCATGATGAATCCAACGGGCATTCAGCCCATATTGAGCTCCCCATTGACTTAATTTCTCAATATCAGAACAGCCCACTTTAGTAACCGTATCGCAACCCGGGAAACGATCATCAAGCCAGAAATGGGTTAAGAAAGCTATTTCACCTTTCTCTACTTTTCTTTTCCAGTCAACTAATTCTTTTCTTTTCAAGCCAAAAGCCATTAGCGCTCCCCTTCCATAGCCACTAAATAAGCTTCATGCCACTCTGGAAAGCTTCGTCTTATGGAAACTGGGCGGAAATTTTCTTTTTTTACAATGACGTGCTTCGTTTGTCCAGAGACGGCTAACCTTCCATCTCCATGAACGACTTCGTATCCATAGGTAACGCGCAGACCATCGTACTCATCCACCCATGTTTTTACAACGGCTTCATCACCATAGCGTACTGGATGTTTAAAACTTATATTGGCATCAATAACGGGGGAAACGACCCCTTGGTTCTCAATTTCTGAATATTTAAAACCAAGCTCTTCAATAAATGCAGTTCGACCAATTTCAAACCATACGAGATAATTGGCATGGTAAACTACGCCCATCATATCTGTTTCCTGATACCTTACCTGTATCGGTGTTTCTACTACTTTCATCTTTTATGACTCCCTTCGCACGGCCTGCCAGGCTTTTTCAAGATCGTTTACTACTAATTCATTCATATCCGCTGATTCATCCTCTACAATTCTCGTTGCCTGATACTGAATGGCTTCATTAACCAGATTATTTACAAATCGTCCGTTTCCGCGAATTCGATGATCTTTATATTTCTCAAGCAGGAACTCTTCAGCCCACTCGTTAAAGGTGTAGCCAAATTGGTGAGCTTGAAAATGTGTCATTTCCAATAGTTCCTGTTCCTTGTAATCGGGGAAATGAAAATATTTCTTAAATCTTGAAGATAGTCCCGGATTGCTTTCTACAAGCTGTTCCATTTCACGCTGATACCCGGCAAGAATCACTACGAGGTTTTCATTATGCTTGGTCATTTCATCAACAATGGTTTCTATCGCTTCTTTACCAAATTCATCTCTTCCTCCGTTATAAAGAGAATAAGCTTCATCAATAAAGAGAACTCCCCCTAGTGCTTCACGGATTTTCCGCTTCGTTTTCATTGCGGTTTGTCCTACGTATCCAGCAACAAGATCACTTCTCGACACAACAACCATGTGACCTCTTTTAAGAAGACCACACTGCTTTAAAATATCCGAATAGATTTCTGCTACCGTCGTCTTACCCGTGCCCGGATTCCCTGAAAACACAGAATGCAATTGAATAGGTACGACAGGATATCCATTCTCTTTCCTCTTTTGCTGAGCTTGGACAAAAGAAGATAATTTTCGCACCTCAGCCTTTACGTTATCCAGGCCGATTAATTCATCTAAACGATTCCTGGGAGATAGTTTCTCATCAGCAGCCGAAGTATCCCAAGCCAGGTCATTTTCATCAATTCTCATATGATCGAGCCAGTGGGTTTTATCTCTCTCTGCCTCCTGGGCCCCTTTTTGGAAAATGGTTTTCATGACCAGGTTTTTTACAGTACGAGCATTGCCGAAGGAATCGTCCACACGCTCTCGATCGATAAGAGAGGTAAACTCTTTTAGTGCGTTTGTTGTAAAAAAGAAATCATTATCAATAGCAGTCTGTTCTGCAATAGTAATCAATTCTTCCATTTTATAATCGGGAAGAGAAATATGGTTTTGTTCAGGAAAGCGGCTGCGTAACCCAGGATTTGACCATAAAAATTGGCGCATCTCTTCTGGGTATCCTGCTAATATTACAGCAAATTTTCCACCAAATTCTTTCCCGGTCATGGCTGAAACCAGCGTGTCGATCACAGCTTGCCCATAATCATTACCCGTCTGGCCCTCGCGCTTCAAACTGTAGGCCTCATCAATAAAGAGAACTCCACCAATAGCCTGCTTGACATAGTTCATTGTATTCTCTTCACTTTGACCGACATAAGAGCCAACCAAATGGGACCGGTTGACTTCGACGACTTCTTTTGTATCGAGAATTCCCAATTCATGATAAATATTGGCCAGTAAACGAGCCATTGTCGTTTTGCCTGTTCCAGGATTGCCGGTAATAATCATGTGCAGCCCTGGTTCATCTACCATAGAGAAACCAAAATTCTTTCTGTGCTGCTGGTATTTTAGAAAATGATAATATCGTCTAATATACGTCTTAACGTCTTTTAGACCTACCATCTGATCAAAAGCTTCCAATGGATTACCGGAAGAAGCATCCGTTAGAAAGCGGGGTAGTCTTTTATACAGCTCATCCTGGTGGTCTGAGAGTTCTCTAGTACGTTCGTTAATTTCTTTAACCGGAAGACGAATTCGACGATTCTCAACTGAATTAAGTGCATCAGCCATTATCTTTTCTAGAGCGTCTAATTGTTCATACACTTCCTGATATAATTTCATGCGGTTAGTCGCGTCTATTAGTGTTTTAGAAGCTAATTCTAAATCCCATTGTGCTTTTAATTTAGTTACATCTTCATGTATAGATCGAGCTTTTTTTGCTTTAGCTGAATCATGATCTGTTTCATGAAGCACCCACTGTTCAAGTGGTGTGCGCTTTAAATGAGTATAAGCTTGCATCATCTGCTTCGATTCATATAGATCCGTGACCAGTGAATGATTACCTGCGAGCACTCTTGCTTCATCAATAAATTGATCAGCTAATTTCTCGTGCTCTGGATGACGTTTGATCCGATGATAGGCTAACGTCACATAGAGGAGAGCCTTTAGTTCTGTGTCTTGTATTTCCTCTTGATTAAAATAACGAAGAGCTTCTACTTCTGAAAGTGGAGGCTTTTCATCTATACTTTTCCATTGTTTTAACTGTTCGATCATGTATTCACTTCCTTTCCTATCACCGTTATTTATTTTATCATAGTGAACTGTCTATGTAGATGAACTCGATTTCCAACCTTTCTTCAATTACATGATAAAACCGCTTCAGCTAAGCTAGAAGCGGTTTCTTTACATTAATAATTCTGATTACGAGCCTCGTCTTTGATCTCTTCACGCATTGCATTAATGGATTGGTTTCTCCGTTTGTTTTTATCTTCGATGTTCTTTTTTTCTTCATCCGTAGCAAACGTCAAAGAATCATGAGAATCTTCGATGTTTTCAATGGTATTGGTTACTTTTTCTTGCAATTTTCCTACATTGTCCGACCGGTTATCTGGATTAGATCGATGAGTCATGTGTTGGCCTCCTTTTAAACCTGAGTTGACTTTATTTAATAAAGCCAACCCTTAATTTTCCCACCTGAAAATCTTTTATACCATACAAAAATCCCACCGGTTATGATGGGATTTGCTTTATTCGTTCATTATGTCTTTGTTCTATCCGCTCATCAATTTGATCCATCAACTGCTGATCTTCCTCTATAGAGCGAATGTTCTCTTTAACAAGATCTTCAAACGATAAGGTTCTCTGTTTTCTCACGGAAATCTCTCCTTTTTTGTTAAGGATTTCCAATGAGAACCTGTATTATACCTATTCTAAAGCATTTTTCATTTCTATCATGAAATCATATGTCATCGGACCAACTTTCCTGGGTTCCTGAATCAATCCGTCTGTTCCTATAAAATAAGTGGTGGGGATGGAAATCGTTTGATAAGTCTGGTGCAACTCTAAATCTTTATCGAGGAGTATAGGAAAGCTGTAACCTCCCTTATCTATATATGATTGGACCTCACCTATACTGGTTTCAGATCCTGTTCCATTTACGGCAAGTACTGCAACTTCCTCACCATACTTCTGTTGGAATCGTTCCATTTCAGGCATCTCGTCACGACAAGGCGGACACCACGTGGCCCAAAAGTTCAAAAAGACTTTCTTCCCTTTGTAATCTGAAAGCTTTACAACCTCACCTTTTAAGGTCTCAAATGTGAAATCTGGAGCTTTTTCACCTTCCTTTAACCCACTCGGAGCGTTAGGAGAAGTCATGCCTGTACCTTTCTCTTCCTGGCTGGATTCATATGTCTGTAATTCGCTGTCTTCTGGGCTTGTCTCTCTTTCACTCCACACGTTATATGCAACAAGAGATAATAGAGCCAATAAAAACACAGAAGCGAGAATTTGTTTAACCAATGGTCCACTCTCCCTAAACATTCTATATGTTCTAAGTATAAGAATATAGAAATCCAAATATGTCTGTAAAGATAAATGAAGAAATTCTGGAAATATTGTCACACTCATATGTAAAAAAGCCGCCTTATGAATAAGGCGGCTTTCCAATAAGAAAGTTAACTCATTTTATTACGCAGAACCATTTGAAGAATTCCTCCGTGACGATAGTAGTCAACTTCAACTTCACTATCAAAACGAGCTACAACTTCAAATTCTTTCTTGTTTCCATCTTCATCGGTGGCTGTCACTTTAACAAGATCGTGCGGTTTAACATCTTCCCCAATTTGTACATCGTAAGTTTCACGGCCAGTTAACCCCAGGGATTCAATTGTATCTCCTGATTTAAACTGGAGAGGAAGAACGCCCATCATAACTAGGTTAGAGCGGTGAATACGCTCAAAGCTTTGAGCAATGACCGTCTTAATACCTAAAAGATCCGTACCTTTAGCTGCCCAGTCACGGGAACTTCCCATTCCGTAATCATCACCTGCGATAACTAGAAGTGGTGTTTCGTCCTGCTGATATTTCATAGCAGCCGTATAAATAGGCATAACTTCTTCTGTAGGCCAATAAGTAGTAAAACCACCCTCTGTACCTGGCGCTAACTCATTACGGATACGAATATTAGCGAATGTACCACGCATCATAACTTCATGATTACCTCGTCTTGATCCATAAGAGTTAAAGTTACGCGGAGTAACTCCTTTTTCCTGCAAGTACTCACCAGCTGGCATGTCTTTAGGAATAGCACCTGCCGGAGAGATGTGGTCTGTAGTTACAGAGTCACCGAATTTACCGATCACCCGCATCCCGTTAAGCGGTTTAACGGACTCAGGGTCACTTGATAATCCTTCAAAGAACGGCGGGTTCTGAATATAGGTAGAATCATCATTCCAGTCGTAAAGCGGCTCATCCGTTGTGTCAATCTCGTTCCATTTATCATTGGAATTGAAGACATTTTCATATTCTTTACGGAAAATCTCCGGAGTGACAACTCGTGCAATTTCAGCTTTAATTTCTTCCTGAGAAGGCCAGATATCGTCAAAGAATACATCGTTTCCATTCTGGTCTTTACCAATTGCTTCATTTTTCAGGTCAATATCCACCGTACCTGCCAGGGCATAAGCAACTACTAATGGCGGCGAAGCCAAATAGTTCGCTTTAACAAGCGGGTGAATACGGCCTTCGAAATTTCGGTTTCCGGAAAGTACAGAAGAAGCGATCAAGTCATTATTAGCAATCGTTTCTTCAATTTCCGGAAGCAGTGGTCCGGAGTTACCTATACATGTAGTACAACCGTAACCTACCAGGTTAAAGCCTAGTGTATTTAAGTGCTCCATCAGACCTGAATCCTCAAGATAGCGGGTAACTACTTTAGATCCCGGCGCAAGAGAGGTTTTTACGTAAGCCGGTACATCAAGACCCTTTTCAATAGCTTTCTTAGCTACAAGTCCTGCTCCAAGCATTACGTGGGGATTTGACGTATTAGTACAGGAAGTAATGGCGGCAATAGCCAACGCTCCTGTCTTCATAACCGCTTTTTCTCCACTTTCAAATTGAACTTCAGCTTCTTTTTTGAATTCTGATTTATCAAGACCAAAACCATGATTTCCGGCCGGACCTGTTACAGCATCTTCAAAAGAGTTTTTCATTTTGGAAAGCGGAATTAAATCCTGTGGACGCTTTGGACCAGAGAGGTTTGGTTCCAGTTCTCCGAGATCGATTTCAACTAATGAAGTGAATTCAGGATCTTCTTGTGCTGGATCATACCATAGCTGGTTTTCTTTACAGTACGTTTCCACAAGAGAAATTTGTTCTTCGCTGCGGCCTGTTAAACGTAAGTATTCAAGTGATTCTCCGTCTACTGGGAAGAATCCGCAAGTTGCTCCGTATTCAGGAGCCATGTTTGAGATCGTAGCTCGATCAGCAAGCGGCATTTCCTGTAACCCAGGACCAAAGAATTCAACAAATTTCCCAACTACATTCTGTTGACGAAGTTTTTGCGTAACTTTTAAAGCCAAGTCGGTAGCTGTTGTTCCCTGAGGGAAGCTTCCATTTAACTTCACACCAATAACTTCTGGTGCCGGGAAGTATGAAGGCTGTCCAAGCATGCCTGCTTCGGCTTCGATTCCACCTACACCCCAGCCAAGAACTCCTAGTCCGTTGATCATGGTGGTGTGAGAATCTGTACCGACAAGTGTATCGGGATAAGTATCATAAGCACCGTTGCCATCCTCTTTGGCATGGACAACATTAGCGATATATTCAAGGTTTACCTGGTGAACGATACCCGTTGCTGGTGGTACGGCGCGATAGTTATCAAAGGCTTTCTGCGCCCAGTGAAGAAATTCATAACGTTCCTGGTTACGTTCAAACTCCAGCTCCATGTTAATGTTAAGTGCATCTGCTGTACCGTATTTATCAACCTGTACAGAGTGGTCAATAACAAGATCTACCGGTACTTCCGGATTAATCTTTTCAGGACTTCCGCCCATGTCCACCATTGCTTTTCTAAGTGAAGCAAGATCTACCACAGCTGGTACACCAGTGAAATCCTGCAGTATTACACGGGAAGGCTTGAATGGAACATCTTCCCCTTTTGATTTACTTGTTCCCCAGTTTGCTAGACTCTCAACGTGTTCGTCTTTAATCACACGGCCGTCATGCTGGCGCAGAAGAGATTCAAGCAGAATACGAATAGAGAAAGGCAGACGGGAAATCTTGCCCTGCCCCGCATCTTCTAAGGCTTTTAAGTCGTAATAGTTGTACGTTTGGCCATTTAGGTCAAATTGTTTGCGAGAATTATATGGATTGCTAGCCATACTTCCTTTTACCCCCTCATCATAATTTAATGGAGAGCCCTGTAAAATGGCTTCCCCATTCCCCAATTATTATACATTTGCGACCTTTAATTGGATAAGTTCACAAATCTGCACCCCTTATTGTAAATGAAAACGATTTATAAGTAAAATAATTAGACACTATTTTTTATATTTCGACTTACCCTTGGAAAATTTAAGTAGCAGCCTTCTTTTCGCTGTCAACGACCTTGTATTTCCGGGAGGTTCCTTTTATAATTAAAATAAGTTTATATATGAATGAAACAGGTGATAATATGTCAGGCGGATTTGCCCTTTTTATCGTTGCTTGGACAGTTGTTCTAATTACGTTAATGGGAATCGGCGGCTTCTTTATGTTTCGAAAGTTCTTAAAACGTCTTCCCAAAGAAGATGGGAAATCGATCATTGACTGGGAAGAATACTATGTGGATAAAACACGTAAAATGTGGACACAGGAACAAAAGGATCTCTTAGAAGAGTTAGTTTCTCCGGTTCCAGAATTATTTCGTGATGTAGCCCGGCAGAAAATAGCCGGAAGGATTGGTCAGGTAGCTTTGGAAAAAAGACGAAAAAAAATAACCCAAGAAGTGATTATTGAAGGTTATATTTTAGCCACTCCCAAACGGGATCATAAATTTCTTATTAAAAAACTTAAAGAAAAAGATATTGATCTGGAACCATATCAGCCATTATTTGACCGTTAAAAAGACCCGGCATCATCTGCCGGGTCTTCTTTTATGTTTCTAACGTTTTTTCAAGGCTCAAAAATTGCCTGAGCATAGCGAGCCTCCAGGTAAGAATCATTCCTAAAGCAAGTAAAAAGAACATCCCGCTTGTTTCACCAAAGGAAATGGTTTGACCGATTATTAGTTTCAGGATAACGCGTAGAATGAGTAATCCGAATAAAATAAGTACAAACGCTTTAGAGGGCTTAAGATAGATGTCACCATCTCGTACCTCCAGCTTGGAAGTTCTAATTAAAAAAATCGAAAAAAACATTCCTACTGCTAGAGCTTCAATCACCTGTGTCCACTCCAGCCGAAAAGCAGGAAAAATGAACATAAAAGCACCGGTACTCATAAAAAACGGTGGGAGAATGATTTTTTTAATACTGGCCGGCTGCCTGGCTGCCCGCATTCTAATAAAAATCATAGCAGTAGCCATACACGCCGCAACCAGTGTGCTTGCTATTAACCAAAACATAAACATTCACACTTTCTTTTCTGATCGTCCGTTCTTAACTTAACACACGTTCAATGGCCTCGAGTACCATTCTTTCATCAAAAGGTTTAGCAATGAAATCTTTAGCACCGTTTTCTATCGCTTCAACAATCAATTTTTGCTGTCCCAGAGCAGAACACATTACCACTTTGGCATGCTGAGACTGAGTCTTAATTTTTTTAAGAGCTTCGATCCCGTTCATCTCGGGCATAGTAATGTCCATGGTTGTTAAATTTGGCCGAAGCATAAGATGCAATTCTACCGCTTTCTTACCATTTGCCGCCTCTCCTACGACTTCGTGGTTCGCTTTTTGAAGAATATTGGTAAGCGTCAAGCGTGTAAACTTGGCGTCGTCCACCACTAGTATCCGAGCCATAAAACTCCCCCTCAAAATCTCAACTTCGATCGTTTGCAATTGTCAGTATAATAGTCATCGTTATACCAACAACCGTTAGATACACACCCAGATCAAACAGTAATGCTGTAGCAAGTTCCGTTTTACCTAAGATCGGAAGTTGAAAGTAAGCGTATGTCTGACTCAAAAAAGGCTGACCAAAAATAAATGAACCGATACCTGTTCCTAAAGCTATGATTAATCCAACTGGAATGATATAGCGAAAGTTAATCGGCAGAATTTTTTCCATAGAACGTATGCCATACGCCATATACATTAGTACAAAAGCAGCAGAAGTCATTAATCCGCCGATAAAACCGCCTCCCGGGGCATTGTGGCCAGCAAAGAATAAGTAAATGGAAAATCCTAAAATAATAAACGCGATTAATGTAGTAGTTGCTCGTAAAATAATGTCATTGGTGCGGGTCATATTCATACTCCTTTACTGTTTAATTCCTGATTTCATCATAATATAAAGTTTCTTCAAAATCCATTTCTTAAAAGCCCTGAAATCCAAATAAGCCAACTAAATAAGAGGTCAAGGCTGTCATCCAATCAAAATATAAAGCGATTCCCATCATAATCATAATATAACCACCTATTTTCACAATAGTACCACTATGCTTTCTTACCCAGTTTAATTTCCCTACAAAGAAGGATAGTACTAAGAAAGGCACCGAAAAGCCAAGTGAATAGGCAAGCATCATCACCATAAATAATTCAGGACTGTCCGCAGCTAAGACTAACACAGCAGACAAGATCGGACCCGTACAGGGTGTCCATCCTAAAGAAAAGGTGAGTCCAATTAGAAAAGAGCCAATAAAGCCCGCAGGTCTATTTTTAAACGATATTTTTCGATCTTTCATTAAGAATTGGAAATTGAATACACCAATGATTACAAAACCAAAGAAAATAATTAAAATAGCTCCTAATCGCCGTATGATCGTATCATTTTGAATAAGAAACTGGGATAAAAAAGATCCTGAAAACCCTAGTACAAGAAAAATTGTAGTAAATCCTATTAAAAATGATACTGTGTGCAATAAGCTTTTGCGCTTCAGCATGGCATTATCTTCTTTTAACTCACTTACACTCATTCCTGTTATGTACGAGAGGAATGCAGGATATAAGGGGAGTACACACGGAGATATGAATGATAAGAAACCAGCCCCGAAGGCAATAAATATGTTTATTTCTGACATAACGCTTCCTCCAAAATTAGACTAGATACCTATTGTATCAAACCGTATTTCAAAAAACGATGAAACAAGTGTGAACTTCTCAGAATAAACGGAATCATAAGAAAAGCCTTCTTTCCTCAAACAGAAAGAAGGCTTTATTTTGATTATTTCATTTGGTTGTTCATGGAACGCATCATTTGATTGATTTTCTTCTGTGATGGCTTCTGCCCCATCTGCATCATCAATGTGCGAAGCATTTGTTCATTGATTGGCGGGTTTTTCTTCAAATAGTTCATCATATACTTTCTGGCAATGAAAAAGCCAAGAGCTACTCCTCCGATAAGAGTGAGTACAGCAATGACGATAACCCATATAATACCCAAAGTCATGTCTTCGTCTTCCTCCTTCGTGTTATCTCCCATAACAGTATAGTAAATGGTTCACAGAAATACAATAGTCGTTTACGATAATAAACTTTCGCCTGCCAATGGGGATACCCAGCCATAATGATCTCCGTCCAGATCGACGATAAAAATTGAGCGGGAAGACATCCTT
This sequence comes from Halobacillus sp., assembly GCF_049282395.1. Taxonomy (NCBI): domain Bacteria; kingdom Bacillati; phylum Bacillota; class Bacilli; order Caryophanales; family Bacillaceae; genus Halobacillus; species Halobacillus sp. The sequence goes on from NZ_JBAPTY010000223.1 coordinate 15,411, forward strand.
GATGGCTCAAACACGACATTCTCTGCCTGCCAATGATTCTCGTACTGATAAAGAC
>NZ_JBAPTY010000224.1:0-1511 GCF_049282395.1 Halobacillus sp.
CCAAACGCTGGGTGGAAAGAATCGTCTCCATTCTCTGTAATTGATTGTCATCCATAATATCATAATGGTTAATCAGAACCGTAGAATCCCGGTAGTAATAACGGGAAGACCCACTGCCGTATCGGGAATTAGGCATGACGTGAAAGTTCCAAAGCCCTCTTAATAAATTCCTTATGGGTTATGGCACCGGTTAAACATTTTTTCACAAGCGTCTCTTGCTTTTGGCTTAGGCGTAGTCCTTCGACAGCCAATGATGCTTTTGCTGGACGCATCAGAATTTCCGCCTCTTCCTCTGTACGCGTACTCATTAACAAACCCTCCGCCCCATAAATCATTCTATTATATATTATACTACAATTCCGAGAATAAATACAGGTTAAACGGGCGACAAAATCCTATTGTGACGCCTTTTTTATGAGGTTTTCTTCTTTGAACCTGCATTCGATTTTCGCTTTGTTGTTTTTTTCTTTGTCCCTCCTTTTGTTTTCTCTAAAGATTTCTCTAAAGCTTCCATCAAATCAGTTACATTATCAGGCTTCGGTTTATCCGCAGCTGTGGTAATCTCTTCATTGTTTCTTTTCGCTTCAATTAAATCAAGCAGAGCTGTGCGGTATTCATCCTTATACTTTTCCGGGTCAAACTCTGCCGTAAGTTGATCAATTAACGTCACGGCTGTACTTACCTCTTTTTTGCTTAGTTCCGTTTCTTCCGGAACGTTAGGGACATCTTTAGATTGCCGGACTTCGTCCGGGAAATGGATGGTCTCCATAACCAGCGTATTCTGGTAAACGCGAACGATGGCAAGCTGCTCTTTAGAACGAATAATAATCTTCGCTACACCGATTTTGCCTGTGTCGGTTAGGGCTTTTCTTAACAATCCATAGGCTTTACTTCCACCTTCGCTCGGTGACATATAGTAGCTTCTTTCAAAATAAATGGGGTCAATTTCTTCAAGTTTTACAAAGTCCAGAATCTCTACTGCTTTATCTTCCTGTTCCTTTTTTAACGTCTCCAGATCTTCCGCATCTAAGACCACGAATTTGTTCTTAGCGTATTCATAAGCTTTTACAATTTCCTGACTTTCTACTTCCCTTTCACAAACCGGGCACCTTTTTTTATATTCAATCGGCGATTTACATTCTTCGTGAAGCTGTCTGAGCTTAATGTCCTTATTCTCGGTTGCTGCATGAAGCTTAATTGGAATATTAACCAGCCCAAAGCTAATCGTGCCTTTCCACATTGTATGCATAGAGCCCACTCCTTTTTCCATAGCTTTCTCGAATGAAGGGAAAATATGTTTAAAAGCGCTGGGATAACTCAAACTAATGGAAACAATGAGGAGGTTTAAAGATGGTCAAACCTATGCTGTTGACGCTAACGGAATCTCTTCCCACTGGTGATGAGTGGATGTATGAAGTGAAATATGATGGATTTCGTGTACTCTTACATGCGAACGAGGGTAACATTACACTCACAAGCCGAAATGGCAAGGACTTTACTTCTCAGTTTCC
>NZ_JBAPTY010000225.1:0-14309 GCF_049282395.1 Halobacillus sp.
GGTGAGATCCCGGCAGGCTTTAGCCTGAGGAGGCTCAGCACAAGGGATGTTCGACTAAGATCGCCACGTCCTGTGGCAACGTCGAACGACCCTGCGTCATGCAGGGCCGGAAAGCGAAATCGTCCCCTGGAGGACCTTTCGCTCAACAAATATCTCGAAATGAAGTCTTCAACAAACGGGAGCTTTTCTGTAACAATCAATATTGAGATATAAACGGGCCTATATTTAAGGAAAGCTGGTCTAAGTTAGTGAAGTGTAGCAATTGTAAATTGTTAGTGTTTTTTAGATGTGGTCCGTATAAATGGTACTAGTTTATGGATATAGTAGAGAGTGAGAATACTAACCTAAAGGGGGTGGAATTGTGGAGAAGCGCAGCATAGATCATAATTCAGAATTCTATAACATTCCTACTAAACCCTTTTCTTCAAACGAAGAAAACGAGGCGATGTCCGCCTCAGGCAGGAAACGTACATTAGATGATTATATAGATGGGTTAAAAAGACAGGAACAGGTGAATCGTGACAAAATCAATGAACTTTCCAGCAGAAATGAACAGCTGCATAGAAAAATTCAAGCCTTAAAGCAAGCAGCACGTACTAATTATATAAACCAGCCAAGGATTCAATATTATTCTGAAACAAAACTCATAGAAAATGAAGGTAAAATTCGGACCAGCGAAGATATGAATACTATCATTCGAAATAGAATATATGAAGCTGGACTTTCACCTTCAATGGCAGGGAGTATTGGATTGATAAGGCCCCTCGAAAGCCTGGGGGTTGAAGATCCTCCCGAATATGAAGGAATATACAGCATCATTGCAGAAGAATCGCAAATCAACGCTGACCGAACAATAATACTAAAAGAAGGAATGTATGCAGCTCTTTATACTAGAAATAGTATTAAAACGTCCTTATATGAAGAATTATTAGAGTATGTGAAAAAGAGAGGGTATCATCCCGAAGGTCCCTTTCTTATCCGTCAGATTGTGGATGCATTCATAACTGCTAATGAGGATGAGCTATTGAGTGAAGTGCGAATTCGTGTAAGGAAATAAGAAGAAGTGTGAAGACAGATAAACCGCTGCCTCGTAGGCTAGTGGTTTTTTTCTGTTACCAGAACAATAAAAAAAAGGGTATCCACGAGCGATCGATGGATACCCTTACAAGAGAGAGGTTTTTATGGTTTTTGAAAATAGTTAGCATGCCTGGTGGTAAGAACGACGACTACCTCAGAAGTGCCGGGCTAAGTCCACTTCCTTCAATTGTCTCCCACCGGATTTATTATCTTATTGGGAAGAAAGTTTAAGATCTACTTTCATAGGTTCTCCGTCTCGGTAAACGGTTAGTTCAACAGTTTCGCCATCTTTTACATCGTTATAAAGGAATTGACGCAGATCCATAAGTGAATCAATCTTATTACCATCAATCTTTGTAATTACATCGTATTGACTTAGGTTTGCTTTCTGAGCAGGAGAGTTCTCAGCAACTGCCTGGATAATAACGCCTTTAGAAACATCAGCAGGCAGGTTTAGCTCTCTCTGCAGAATAGATCCGGGAACCTGGCTGAGATCCTGAAGAGATACACCCATGTAAGGTCGTTTCACTTCACCATTTGTCTCCAGATCTTTAATGACTGGTTTAGCTACGTTCATTGGGATGGAGAAGCCAATACCTTCGACTTCTTCTTTAGCGATTTTCATAGAATTGATACCTATGACTTCACCTTGCAGGTTAACGAGCGCACCGCCGCTGTTCCCCGGATTAATCGCTGCGTCCGTTTGAATAACTTCGGTTTGCCAGTCTGGCTGTTGGTCACCATTAATATCTACTGGGATATTTCTCTCAAGGCCACTGACAATACCTTTCGTTGCAGAACCTGCGAATTCCATGCCAAGCGGGTTACCTATCGCTATGGCTGTTTGTCCGACCTCTACGTCTTCTGCTTTAGCTAAGTCGGCAACCTTTTTGACATATTCGCTATCTATTTGTAAAACGGCAAGGTCTGTTAATGGGTCACTGCCTTTGAGTTCAGCTTCTACCTTTTTACCACCGCTTATGACAACTTCCAGACTGCTAGCCTGTTCTACCACATGGTGGTTAGTTACTACATAAGCTTGATCACCATCTTTTTTATAAATGACCCCAGAACCTGTACCGGCTTTTTGAGTTCCTTGAGGCGTTTCTTTCATTTTGCTGACGCCAACTACTGCTTCCGAAGCCTCGTTAATTGCCTGTGTAGTAGCGCTTTGAGACTCACCCAGGTTCAATTCATCAGCTTGAGCGGTAGGTTTGTCTGTATTAATGTTTATTGAAACGCCTTTCCATTGAAAAACTGTGGTTACTATGAAAACAGCTATAATAGCTCCTAATACACTGAATGCTAATCCTGTACGTTTATAACTACGCTTGGCGTGGTTTTTGTTTTCTTCGTTCATCATTTTATGCAATGACCTCCCTTAAAGGAATAAGTGCTGCTGACTGATTCGTCCTGTGTTTCTTTGTGCAATTCTTATTCTACGACTCATATATGGAATGATTTTGGAGAAAATGTGGAAAAAGTGTGTAAAACGAGAGGAGAGTATAAAAATATGAGATGATAGAGAAAACCTGAACTTTAGGAAGGTGATCCGAGTGAATCAATTCGTTGGATTGGTAGAAGATGATCCAAATATAAGAGATATAGTAGAAGGATACTTAAAAAAAGAGGGACTGAAAGTAACAGCGGTTGAGACAGCAGAGAAAGCGTGGGAAATATTTGAAAGTGAATCGCCTGATTTATGGGTGCTGGATATTATGCTTCCTGGAATGGATGGCTATGAATTCTGTAAAAAAGTAAGAGAGAGCTCCCAGGTCCCGATTATTATCATATCAGCTAAAGATGAAGAGGTAGATAAAATCCTAGGATTAGAACTTGGCGGAGATGATTATTTGACCAAACCTTTCAGTCCTCGGGAGCTTGTGGCAAGAGTAAAGCGTCATTTGAAACGCTGGGAAGTGATGCAGCCAGAGCAGCATTCCAGGGAAGATAGAATTGAAAGCGGAGAACTGCTTCTACATGAGGGAGAACGGAGAGCTTACTTTCAGGATGAAGAAGTAGAGGTAACAACGAAGGAATTCGAAATGCTAAGGATATTAGCGTCTCAAGTAAACCGTGCTTTTTCCAGGGAGGAATTATTAGTGAAGGTATGGGGGGAAGACTACTTTGGCAGTGACCGGGCCGTTGATGATCTTGTTAAGAGATTGCGCAAAAAGATGAAGCAGCTTCCCCTTGAAACCGTATGGGGATATGGCTATAGGCTGCGTGACAAAGGACAGTCCTCATGAAACTTCTTTATCAATTGAATGCAGCATTTACTGCCCTAATTATTATCATCATGTCAATTACAGCTTTTTTTATCTATTCCCTTTTAATGGACATGCTGATCCAGGATGAACAAAGACAGCTTAAAGCGAGAGCAGAACTGTTGATTGATATCATTAACGAAGAAGACGCTTCGAGGAGTCCTCAGTTATCTCAGCTTCTTCAGGATCGAAATTATCCTATCCTATTATTCAACGTGAATGAAAATAATGTATTATTTCGTACGATGCCTTCCGAAATAGCACGTACTTGGATGGACGAATACGAAAGTGAATTGAAAGACCAGGAAGTGTGGGAAAGCGGGGGAGAGAAGTATGTCATCTATGACTTTCCATTATCTGAAGAAAATGATGAAGTTCTAGTGATGGCGACACCACTTAATGATTTGCAGGCCGTACAATCGGTATTCGCTTTTCGAATGGTTGTCGTTTTCTTAATTGGACTGGTTCTTGCTATTGTAGTCAGCTACTTCCTGACACGGAGACTGGTGACACCGCTGACGAAGTTAAAACAAGAAGTCAAAAAAATTGAGAAACGGCAATTCAAGGAGGTGCGTCCTGTAGAAGCTACTGGTGAAATTAAAGAAGTAGAACAAAGTGTTCGTCACATGGCAGAGGAACTGGCCCGCTATATACACTCTCAGAAACAATTCTTTCAAAATGCTTCTCATGAACTGAAAACACCGCTTATGTCCATTCAAGGCTATGCGGAAGGGATCCGTGATGGTGTGTTCGAAGGAGAAGCAGCCGAAAAAGGGTTGAATGTGATGGTCAGTGAGACGGATAGGTTGAAAAAAATAGTAAATGAAATGATTCTGCTCGCCAAATTGGACAGCAGTGAGGATGTATATCATCCTGAGCGCACCGAGATTATCGAACTTGTCCATCAGGCTAAGGACAGGCTCTTGCCGTTAGCTCAGGAAAAAGGGGTGGAAATTGAGGTGGACACCAATGATTTATTTTACTCTAATGTAGATCAGGAGAGGGTACTGCAAGCCTTTATAAATATATTAAGTAATGCTGTCCGCCATGCTCAAAATAAGATTCAAATTCATACGTTCAGAGATGAAAAAGGTCTTAGAGTCCACGTCAGTGATGATGGAGAAGGAATTCCTGAGGATCTCCTGCCTCAATTATTTGAACGTTTCATTAAAGGAAAAGAAGGGGAAACAGGATTGGGTCTGGCTATTTCAAGAGCCATTATTGAACGAAGCGGTGGAAAAATTCGAGCCGCTAACAACCCGGACAGTCCTGGGGCATTATTCGAAATTCATTTACCCCCTGAAGGTTGATTTTAGACGTTCATGGTATACTATCATCAGAGAACGATTCCATAGAAAAGGAGAGACGAAGCTAATGGACGCAAAACCATGTATAGATTCACTTACTGTGAAAAGTTCACACGTACTTCCCCCTGACACAAATAGTCACGGAACTTTATTCGGAGGGAGGCTAATGGCTTACATTGATGATGTAGCTGCTATTGCTGCGGTACGCCACTGCAGGAAGCCGGTTGTAACAGCTTCAACAGATTCGGTTGACTTTCTGCAGCCGGTTCAGGAAGGAGACACGATTTGTGTAGAGGCATTTGTGACCTACACTCATAACACCTCCATGGAAGTGTTTGTCAAAGCGACTACTGAAAATTTACTATCAGCCGACCGCAAAGTCTGTACCACCGCTTTTCTATCGATGGTTGCGGTAGATGACAACAACCAGCCTTCCACTGTACCAGGTGTCTATCCAGAAACAGAAGAAGAACAGTGGCTGCATGACGGAGCGAAGAGACGTCATGAATACCGTAAAGAAAGACGGAAAGAATCCAAAGAGCTTGCGGAGAAATTCGGAACTAAGTTGCCTTGGAAACGGAAGAGATAAGAAAAAAACGCTGCCGTGTGGAACGGCAGCGTTTTTGTATGGAAGGGTCTAGGTGATATTAACGAACTCTTTCTGATTGGCTTTTTGATCGTAACGTGTTGTACAAATGGAGTTCCAGTCGTGGGCTGCTCCATCTCTCATCGTTATAATGCGATCTGCTATAGCTCTTGAATCTTCACGATCATGGGTTACGAAAATGGAAGTGATCCCTGTCTTCTTAATAATTTCTTTCAATTCATTGCGGATCTTAATTTGTAAATCCGCGTCCAAGTTGCTGAAAGGTTCATCCAGAAGCAGTAAGGAAGGTTTAGGAGCAAGTGCTCGCGCCAGAGCAATTCGCTGCTGCTGACCACCGCTTAATTCATGCGGATATCGCTTTGCGTAGCTTTCCATATTAACGAGCTCAAGAACCTCCTGAACTCGGTTTTTCTTAGCTTTCCGCCCAAACCCTTTCAGTCCAAACTGAATATTTTCGCTCACATTCATATGAGGAAAGAGAGCATAGTCCTGAAATACCATACCAATGCCGCGCTTTTCAGGTAATATGAAACGGCGATCGTCAGTCATCACTTGATCATTGATTTCAATTTTTCCGCAGCTTGGGGTCTCCAGTCCGCAAAGTAATCGCAGTATTGTACTTTTACCGCTGCCGCTCTCTCCAAGAATCGAGATTATTTCACCTTGTTCAATTGTTAAATTGAAATTTTGTATGGTGTTATTTTTTGAATTTCCATAGCTAAAGCAAAGGTCTTCGATTTGGATAAACATATCAATTTGGCTCCTTTTCTATTACTTGATGGAAAATATAGATGGCAATCCCGCTAATAAGAACGATAATAATTGAGGCGAGCGAAGCTTCATGGATTTGTTCATCGCTTGCGTATTGAAAGGCTTTAGTAGATAAGGTATCAAAGTTAAATGGTCTTAAAATCAGAGTTAAAGGAAGTTCCTTTAATATTTCAATAAAAGCAAGAATAAATCCGCTGATTAGAGGACCTTTAACCATACGAAGGTCTACTTTAAAGAAGGTTTTGGTTAAATTCATTCCGAGCATACGGGAAGCTTCCGTAAATTTGTTGCCGATTTTATCAAAGCCAGACTCCATCGAGTTATATCCAATGGCCAGAAAGCGAATCACATATGCTGAAACCAACATGAACAAGCTAGTACTTAAGAATAAGGTAGGTTCCATACCAATAGATTCGTAGAAACTAAACAGCAAGTTATCAATCTGGATGAAAACGGTGCTTATCCCAACGGCGATGACTGCACCTGGAATTGAATATCCTAGTATGGTAACCCGTGCGGCTGACTTAGAAAGGATACTCTGGTGCATTCGTGAAAAGTTCGCTATGATCACAGCAAATATGATTATGGCAGTGGCTCCTGTAAAGGAAACGAGCAGCGAGTTCCAAATAAGCTGCATAAACTGTGGAGAGGCAATTTTATCAAATGTTAAGAACATCCAATCGACTAACTGAATAAACGGAATCAAAAACCCGAGTAAAAATATGATCAGACTGTAACTGAAAGCGGACCATGCTTTAGCTCCTTTGAGCTTTATTGGAGTCAGCGGCCTCACTTTAGCTTGAGAATAACTGTACTTCTTACGGCCTCTTAGAACTTTTTCCAGAATGAGAATACCAAACACAATAAACATGAGCGTGGCAGATAGTTTAATAGCTGAGTTCAAGTCGTTCATTCCAAACCACGTCTGGAAAATCGCCGTACTGAAAGTAGGAATTCCAAAGTATTGCACAACACCGTAATCATTCAGTACTTCCAAAAGGACAAGACTTACGCCTCCAACAATTGCACTTCGTGAGATCGGAAGAACAACACGGAAAAAAATTTCCCAGGGATTCCTCCCAAGCAGCCGGGCATTCTCAACTAGAGAAGCTGATTGATTCATTAAAAATCCTCTTGTGATCGTGTAAACATAAGGAAACAGAAAGAGGGTAAAGATAAAAACGGCTCCTGGAAGAGTTAATATATCAAAGTAGGATTGGTTAACCTCCCATCCTAATTGATTTCGAAGATTTGACTGGATGACTCCCGTATAATTCAGAATGCCATTATACGTGTATCCCGCGATATAGGGCGGGATAGCTAAAGGGAGAATAAGACCCCATTTAAAGAATTTTTTCATGGGAAAATCATAAGCTGAGACAAGCCAGGCTAAGCTCGTTCCAATTAAAATCGTGAGAACTCCTGTAAATATGATTAGCAAACTTGTATTTTTAAGCAGGTCTGGAAGAATAAACTCCTGAATGTGAGCCCAGTTATCGGCTTCTTGAGTGAAAAAGTTAATTAGAATAGTTAGGTTTGGAAGCAAGATGAGTATGACAATGATCAAGCTAAACAGAGACCAGATGTTCATATACCCAGGCAGCTTACGGAACAGCTTCAATCGGGACACGTCCTTTAGGGCATGGTTGAGTTCAATCCTCAATCCACCAGGCAGCCTTGTGTCTAGTGGATTCAAGAGTGAACACCTATAAAGATGATAACAGTTCTCAATTGTTTTGTATATATACCAAGTGCCGTACTCTTAGAGTACGGCACTTGCGCATTGGTATTACTTCCAGCCTACTTCGTTCATAATTTTAACTGCTTTATCGTTGTTTTCACCCAGTTTAGAAAGATTAATGTCCTGCTCTTTAAATTCTCCCCAGCTCTTAAGAAGCTCAGATGGTTCTACATCTGGGTTCACAGGGTATTCATAGTTAGCTTCTGCGAATTGTTTCTGCGCTTCTTCTGTCGTCAGAAATTCCATGAATTTCTGCGCATTATCTTTATTTTTACTGCTGGCCGTCATCCCGATTCCACTGATATTAACGTGAGTACCTGTTGAATCCTGGTTAGGGAAGATAACGCCAAGTTGTTCTCCAACTTTCACTTCTTCTGGATCCTCAGATTTCAGAAGTTTTCCAAGGTAATAAGTGTTCATAACTGCTACGTCACCTTCGCCTGCTGCAACAGCTTTAGCTTGATCACGGTCACCGCCTTTTGGTTCACGTGCCATGTTATCAACGATTCCCTGTGCCCATTCTTTAGCTTTCTCTTCTCCTTCTAGAGCAATCATAGAAGCAAGAAGAGACTGATTATAAATGTTAGAAGAAGAGCGAATCAGCACTTTATCCTGGAATTGATCTTTTGTAAGATCCATGTAAGTTTGAATATCTTCCTCGTTTACACGCTCTTTATGATACGCAATAACTCTCGCTCTTTTTGTAAGTCCGAACCATTGACCTTCCTGATCCCGAAGTTTCTCAGGAATATTCTCGTTTAAAACATCACTGTTGACCTCTTGAAGGAGATCCTGAGATTTTGCTCTATATAAACGTCCTGCATCAGCAGTCATTAACAAGTCAGCTTCAGAAGCCTTTCCTTCACGATCAAGACGAGCAATCAGTTCATCATCGTCGCCTTTAATTACATTAACTTTAATACCAGTTTGTTCTGTAAATGTATCATATAGCTCCTGATCAGTTTCATAGTGACGGCCCGTATATAAATTGACTTCGCCGCCTGCTTCTGATTCTTGAGAAGCGTTCTCTTCAGAGGAACCTTCATCAGAAGAGCTCTCTTCAGTATCTTCATTTTCATTGGAAGAGCCTTCATCGTTACTGCTGCCGCATGCAGCTAAAGCAAAGATGGATACAATCAGCATAATGCTTACTAAAAACCATTTGTTTTTCAATTCCTTCACCTCATATGTATATGTTTTTCCTTATTGAAAATGATTTTCAATCCCATTTACTATTGTAATGAAAATAATTCTCAAGTCAATAGAAAGATTAAAACTACGGTGCTTATTCTTAACTGTAAACTCTCCAACTTCCTTTTTCCAAATCTGCTTCCTTTTATGAAAGATCACGTTTTTATATTTGTAAAAATATTTCATTTGAGTCTAACTTGTTTTATTGGTAGGTTAATAAAGGTGTTTTAATTAGAAAGCGGTTTAATTCTGCATTGTATTGGGAAATGTCCCATAATTGGCAATTATTTGAATAAAATATGGAGGTGGAGAAAGCGTGGGTGCATTACTTGAAACCTTAAATACTTACATGTGGGGTTACATACTTGTGGCTACCCTGCTAGGTTGTGGGTTATGGTTTTCGATCAAACTTAATTTTGTGCAGTTCCGCTACATTCCTGAAATGATTAAGGTTCTGTTCGACAAGCGTTCAATTTCGGCAGAAGGGAAAAAAGGTACATCCCCATTCCAGGCATTTGCTATTAGTACGGCTTCCAGGGTGGGAACAGGTAACTTAGCTGGTGTAGCTGCTGCAATCACGGTTGGTGGACCAGGAGCTGTGTTTTGGATGTGGCTTGTTGCGATACTCGGAGGAGCGTCCGCCTTTATTGAGAGTACATTGGCGCAAATTTATAAGGTTCCTGATAAAGATCAGTATCGGGGCGGTCCGGCTTATTATATGGAAAAAGGGCTGAAGAACCGTAAGCTGGGTATTCTATTTGCAGTTACGATTACATTTACTTATGGTCTGGTATTTAGTTCCGTTCAGTCGAATACGATTCGTCTTGCTTTTGAAAACTCATTTAATATTCAAAAATGGGTAATGGGCGGAATTTTAACTTTAATTGTGGCCTTAATTATTTTCGGAGGCTTAAAACGCATTGCACAGGTTACTCAGTACATTATTCCGATTATGGCAATCTTCTATATCATTCTTGCTGCTTACGTGCTTTTCATTAATCTTGGTCAAGTCCCGAATATGGTTGGTCAAATTTTTCAAGGAGCCTTCGGGTTTAGAGAGGTAGCCGGCGGTACTTTCGGCGGTATGATTTTAATAGGTATTAAGCGCGGTCTGTTTTCTAACGAAGCTGGGATGGGGAGTGCCCCTAACGCCGCCGCTACATCAGAAGTGACGCACCCAGTTAAACAGGGATTAATTCAGACGCTTGGGGTATTTACAGATACTTTACTTATCTGTAGTGCTACTGCCGTTATTATTCTCTTTGCAGGTGATTATGTAGGTACTGACCTTGATGGCATACAGCTCACTCAGTCGGCATTTGAATCTGAGTTAGGGACATGGGCTTCGATCTTTATTGCGATCGCTATATTCTTATTTGCTTTCAGTTCTATCATTGGAAATTACTATTATGGTGAAACAAATATTGAGTTCATTAAATCCAGTTCATCCAATATTTTCATTTATCGTATCGCTGTACTGTTTATGGTAATGTTTGGCGCGGTTGCAGAATTTGCTCTTGTCTGGTCACTTGCAGATTTAACAATGGGGATTATGGCTTTAATTAACCTTTACGCCATTTTCCGATTATCCTCCGTGGCCTACGATGCACTAAAGGATTACAGGAAGCAGCGTAAGGCAGGGAACGATCCGGTCTTCTATCAGGATCATCTTCCAGGTGTTGAAGGAATGGAGTATTGGAGACGGGACCAGCCAATTGAAGCAGAGGAAACGGAAAGACAAGCTCAACAAAGGTAAGGATTGCCCCAGGACTTTTAAAGTCCTGGGGCTTTTAGGTCCGTACAAGGAAGACCGCTTCACATATGAGCTTCACTCAGCACTCAGCTAAGCTCATGTGATATGATGGGAAAAGATTCGTGTGAAAAAGGATGAGCGTGATGAGTATTTTATCAATTGATCATATGAGCAAAAGTTTCGGAGATAAGGATTTATTTGAGGATATATCTTTTACTATAACCAATCAGCAGCGAATTGGGCTTATTGGAGTAAATGGAACAGGCAAATCTACTTTGCTGAAAATTTTAGCCAAACTGGAAACAGCGGACAGTGGGCAAATCGATCATGCTAAAGACTTTACGGTTGAATATTTACCTCAAGAGCCGGACCTGGTAGAGGATAAAACTGTGTTGGAACAAATCTATTACGGTGATTCAGACATAATGAGAGTGATGAGAAAGTATGAGAAGGTGATGCTTGAACTTTCTGAAAGTCCTGAAGACCCGGATGTTCAGCAGCGAATGTTGGACCTTCAGCAAAAAATGGAGGAGAAGAATGCTTGGGAAGCCAATACCGTGGCTAAGACTGTTCTCTCAAAGCTTGGTATCGAGTCGTACCAGAAACAGGTAAAAGACTTATCCGGCGGCCAGAAAAAGCGGGTAGCTATCGCAAAAGCACTAATCCAGCCTGCCGATTTGCTGCTGCTGGATGAACCGACCAACCATTTAGACAATGAAACTATTGAATGGATGGAGGAATACTTGGCCTCTTATAAAGGCGCGTTGATGGTCATTACTCACGATAGATATTTCTTGAATCGAGTAACCAACTTAATTTATGAACTGGATAAAGGGAGTTTGTATATTTATGAAGGAAACTACGAAACTTTCTTAGAGAAAAAAGCAGAACGTGAAGAGTGGGAACGCCAGGCTGAACAAAAGCACCGCAATACACTAAAAAGAGAATTAGCCTGGCTGAAAAGTGGTGTGAAAGCCCGTACGACTAAACAGAAGGCTAGAAAACAGCGTGTGGAAGCAATGAAGGATGAGACGTTTGATACGCAGAAAGAGCAAGTGGACATGGCCATCGGTTCGACAAGACTGGGAAATCAAGTCATTGAATTAGATGATGTATCCCTGGCCTTTGGGTCCCATCAAATTGTAGAGAACTTTAACTATCTCGTCGTACCAGGTGAGCGATTAGGGATTATAGGAGCTAATGGTTCTGGAAAAACGACACTTTTAAATATTATGGCAGAAAAACTTAAGCCGGATGCTGGCGAGGTAAAGATTGGTTCAACTGTTAAGATTGGGTATTATACTCAAGACCACGAGGAACTGGACGAATCCCTTAAAGTTATCGAATATATTAAAGAAGTGGCTGAGGTAATTACTACGGCTGATGGTGACGAAGTTTCTGCGGAGCAGATGCTCGAGCGCTTTTTATTCCCGAGACCTCAGCAATGGACGTATATTAAACGCCTATCAGGTGGAGAGCGCCGCAGGCTTTACCTACTTCGCGTACTCATGAGTGAACCAAATGTACTGTTTTTAGATGAGCCTACGAACGACTTAGATACAGAAACGCTTAGTGTACTGGAAGATTATCTGGACCAATTTCCGGGGGTCGTTATTACGGTTTCTCACGACCGCTACTTCCTCGACCGGACGATTGACAAGATCGTTGCATTTGAAGGGGAAAAAATCCGGCGTTTTTATGGAAACTACTCAGAATATTTAGAGCAGCGCCGCAAAGAAGCGAAGGAAGAGGATAGTAAAAGAAAAAATGTGTCTGCCCAGGAGGCAACCAGAAGATCAAACAGAAAACGTAAACTCACCTATCGTGAAAAACAAGAATGGGAAACCATTGAAGATGAAATTGCCACTTTAGAAACTCAACTTGAAGAAGTGGAAGAAGAAATTTCAACTGCGGCGAGTGATTTCGACAAAGTACAAAAGCTGTATAAAAAGCAAGAAGAATTGGAAAACAACTTAGAAGTAAAGATGGAGCGTTGGGAAGAACTTTCATTAATTGTGGAAGAAATCGAAAAGGATGGATAATACTAAGAGACCCGGACAGTACCGGGTCTCTTATTGTGACATAGGATTGTAAATATGGAATAATGAATACGGATACAATTATTCGATAGGGAGGAAGTACAAGATGAGAATGCCAAGTCAAGATAAACTGGAAAAATATGCAGAACTGGCTTTAAGAACAGGAGTCAATTTACAAGAGCAACAAAAATTAATGATTAACTCTACCATCGAAGGTGCTGAATTTACTCGTATTGTTGCAAGGAAAGCTTTTGAAATGGGAGCTGAGGATGTACATATTAATTGGAGTGACGATGAACTCACTCGTATGAAGTATGAATATGCGTCGCAAGAGACATTATCCGAAGTTCCAGAATGGCAGCAGCAAAAGTTCACCTATTTTGCTGAACAAGGGGCTGCAATCCTTTCTATCCGTTCTACTGACCCTGACCTACTAAAAGGTATCGATGCAGGGAAGGTGGCAGCAGCTAATAAGGCAAGGTCAGAAGCCATGTCTACATTCAGAAATTACACGATGAATGACCGCCTCCAGTGGTCAATTGTAAGTATTCCTATTCCGGCTTGGGCCCAAAAGATTTTCCCGGGAGAAAGCGAAGAAACGGCTCAGGATAAACTGTGGGAGCAGATTTTCAGCATTGTCCGCGTCGACCAGAAAGATCCGATAGCTGCGTGGGAAGAACACAATGAAACATTGATTAAAGCCCGAGAATATTTGAATAAAAAACAATACAGCAAGCTGGTTTATAAGGCGCCTGGCACTGATTTAGAGGTAGCTCTTCCAAAAGGACACATTTGGAAAGGCGGTCCTGCAACAACAGAGAAGGAAAATATTCAGTTCAATCCAAATATGCCGACAGAGGAAGTTTTCACCGCTCCTCATAAATACGGAGTAGATGGTAAAGTAACATGTACGAAGCCTTTGAACTACGGAGGAAACGTAATCGATGGTTTTACTCTTACTTTTAAAGAGGGGAAAGTGACTGACTTTTCTGCTGAAGAAGGAGAAGAGACATTAAAGCATTTGCTTGATACGGATGAGGGTTCTCGTCGTCTGGGAGAATTGGCACTTGTACCTCATGAGTCACCCATTTCTCAGTCTGGATTAATATTCTACAATACTTTGTATGATGAAAATGCTTCCTGTCACTTAGCACTAGGAAAAGCCTATCCGAACAATATGACAGGCGGCTCTGATATGAGTGAAGAGGAACTTGATCAAAACGGTATTAACCATAGTTTGTCTCATGTTGATTTTATGATGGGGTCCGACAAACTGGATATTGATGGAATTTTGGAAGACGGAAGTAAAGAAGCTGTGATGCGTCAAGGCAGCTGGGCTATTTCCTTCGAATAAAAAGAAGCAGAGAAGACGACCGGTAAAATAACCAGGTCGTCTTCTTTTTTTAACTACTTAAACAATGGTCTTATTAGTAACATTTTTTTACAAAAAAGCTCCCGGTAGTTGAAGGCTTGATTTCGAGATATTGGGTTATGAGGAAGGTCCTCCGGGGGACGATTTCGCTTTCCGCGGCCCTGCACGACGCAGGGTCGTTCGA
>NZ_JBAPTY010000226.1:0-1543 GCF_049282395.1 Halobacillus sp.
TTAATCTTATGCTATCTTATTACGAATCTCCTTACAGAATTCACTCATAATATTGCAGCTGCAGTCATGATGTTTCCAGTAGGTGTTTCACTTGCTGAAAATGTAGGAGTTGACCCTAAGCTTTTCATTATTAATGTGGCAATCGCAGCATCTTGCAGTTTTTTAACGCCAATTGGCTATCAGACAAATATGATGGTTTATGAACCTGGAAATTACAAATTTGTGGATTATATGAAAGCAGGATTAGGGCTAAGTGTTCTATGCCCGGTTATATCTGTTTCAATGACACTTGTCATCTGGGGGTAAAAAGATGGAGATATTCAGTGGCATCAGCCTAAATTCTCGTTGATCCCATATCTCAAATTATCTAATAAATACGGGTGAATTCCGTTTTCGGATAGAACTTTTTCTACTGCCCTAAAGTGTTGACGTAATGGGTGTCAGGAAGATTTAAGCCAAAAATCATCTATTTGAAATTTCAGCATTTGGCTCGGTTACAAAACTGAAAATATTTCCATACAATAAAAAAGAGTTATAGTCTACCATATAAAGGAATGATGATTATTGGAGAACTTTTTTAACGGAAAAATCTCAAAGAAAGACCTGAAAACATTTGAAATGATTGGTGATGGGAAGGATGGGGAAATCTACAAGTTAGCAGATGACAAAGTTGTAAAGTACTTTTTTAAGGAAGAAACATATCAACGGGAACTAGAAGCTATGAAAATAGGGCAGACTTCTGACATTATGCCTCGTCTTTATGAATTTGGTAACAATTACATTGTCATGGAGTTTGTGCAAGGAATTTCCCTTGCCCGTCATATGAAACGATACGGCTATATTGATGAAGAAATGACTAAAAGAATTTTGTTTGTTTTAGAAGAATTCAAGCGATTAGGCTTCACACGCTGGGATACGGAGGTTCGACACATGTTAATAGATGAAAATGGCGAATTCAAAGTGATTGATCACAAGCGAGCATTTACCTCCAACTCACCTGTTCCAAAAAAGCTATTAAAAGGAATGAAGAAATTTGGTTTAACTGGCGAGTTCATGAAAAACGTAAAGAATTTAGATCCTGAGCTCCATAATGCTTGGAAGAAACAACAGTAGTTCACCACTAAAATATCATAGAAACAAGAGCGTTCTTTCCTATAATCAAGGAAAGAATGTTTTAAAAAAGGTTTTAGGACAAGCCCTTGGAAGCAAAAAACGGATAGTACTCATATAAAAAGTACTATCTCTAAAAATAACTTATTATTAATAATAATGATTAGACTTTTTTCACTGTTACCCTATCCAAGTGAGTGAATAATACGTCACCACTACGATTAGACCATACTAAATAGTGATCTTCAGCCTTTATAAAGGTTCCGCCGCAGTTTATTTTTTCTGCTCCAGAAATAACTTCAATTTTATCACCAAACTTTATTGATTTATTCAGTTCTTCGGAAAATCCCATATTGTCTCCTCCTTTCTCTCTTAACGCACACAAGTCTCTATATTTATATTAAAAAATACCAAAATTGATAGGGCTATTACC
>NZ_JBAPTY010000227.1:0-9463 GCF_049282395.1 Halobacillus sp.
TTCCTTGTAGGCACTGCTCCATTCGGAGAGGAAATGATTGAAGACAAAACGAGCGCAACCGATTGTCTTAGCGATGAGCGATTCTTGGGTTTTATTTGGATAGATACGAAAGTTATACGCTTTATGCTTCAACCTTTCCACCTCCTAATCAGGAACATACGTTCTTACTTTAGGATATCACGGAAGGGAGAATATTCAAAGGCATTCGCCTTACGGCGACGGCATTCATCTCCCCCTTGCCACCGGTCTTCGACACGGCGCTTGAAGAGGGAGTCTTCTGCCGATGAATGATAAAAACTGTAAACTAAAAAAAGGAGCCCCTTTAAGGACTCCTTTTCCTTTTATAGAATTAACGTATTTTTCAAGCCAGCGATGAAATTCTCAAAATCCTCAGCCACTTCTTCGGCAATTTCCGGATCTTTATAGCTCTCATCATGAAGCTTAGATAATCCAGGTTCTACTTCTACCGTACGCCCATCTAACAGGACAAGCTCAAGTTTCCAAGGTGGCGTGTTTTGATTTAAGCTATAATCACTGAACAGTTCTTTCATTGAGATAATCTTGTCTGTGAATAAAGTTTCTTTTGTGACTTCCATTTCTTCAGTCATCGTCAAAATGGTGAGGGTCCGTTCACGAATGTTCACGATAAACAGACTTTGCAAATCTTCCGTAAGCACTTCCGCTGAGCGATAATTATCAGATTCAAACACTTCGTCCGTAAATTCCAGAGTTGCAACCGTACGCAGATTTTCCGTTGAAGATATTAATCTTTCCCTAAGAGCAGTAGACATTAAATTACCTCCTTAATTTTTATGGTTCACTCCTCTTCATTGCCTGATATAGAGCACTTAAAACCGTTTTTACCAAAAATAAACAATTGTATCTAAAGTGGGGAAATCATGGCTTTCGAAAGAAGGATTTTCTCGACACATCCTGTGGTCTTTCTCTAGGATCGGTCATATTTTTTTCACTATATTAATACAGGGTAAAGAAATTAAGGATCATCGTCCTATATAAACACTCTTCTAATACGATCATACAACTAAATTTTTTCTAATTATATGAAGTTTTTTCATAATTTAAGGGTTTATTTCTTTTTCTGGTTCCTCCCCTTGTGGTTAAAATTACACCTGCAATTACCATAAGAGCCCCAGCTATTTCCGGAAGTTTTATCGTTTCACCAAGCCACATATAGGCACCGACCATCGTGACGACAGGTAGGAAATTTAAGAATACAGAAGCCTGCGAGGCTCCGAGCCTCTCCACCGCCCGGTTATAAAATACTAGCGCAATAACAGAAGGAAACACACCTAAGTATAAGAATCCCATCCAGTACTTACTTTCACCGAGGGACGGTACATCACCAAGGGCCCATTCAGCTGCGACGAACGGCAGGAGAATCAGCACGGACAATCCTGTCATCACAAGGAGAACCCCGTATGCCGGAAACAAGTGCATAAACTGCTTCACTACTATTGAATAGACTGCCCAGCAAGTGATGGCTCCTATCATAATGACGTCCCCGATGTTCCATGAAGACGAGAACAGTTCAAGCAGCTGGCCATCCATAACCACCCATACCGCTCCAAGGAAAGACAGCATTACTCCGATCCGCTTGATCAGCGGTAGCTTTTCTTTTACGAGCAGAGCACTTAATACGACCGTGACAACAGGTATGACCGTTTCGAGTACAGACACATTGGAAGCCGTGGTGAATTGAAGTGCTCCATAAATAAACGTATTAAAAAAAGTGACTCCGTTAAGGGTCATCACTAAAAGCGGTCCCTTGTATTCACGAAAAGTTTTTCTCGCTTTCCAGGCACTCCTAACTCCAATCGGAAGTAAAAAAACAAAGGCAACGAGCAGCCGGAAAAATGCAATAGTAAACGCCGGCAAATCATTTATTGCTTTCCCCGTAAGAATATTACCCGCATAGAATAGCACGACAAATATCATTAATATGTATGGATACATGGAATCTTCCCTTCTTAGTTAGACCATGCTTTTATTTTATAATCACCGGGTGCTTTTTTAAAACGTTACAAAAAAAACGAAGCTTCCCTTCTCGAAACTTCGCCCGGTAATTCTATAAAGTTTAATAGTAAGCTACAATTGAAATCAGTACGGCAGCTGCAAAATAAAGCAACGTTCCAATCGATACTGGATTCACTTTAAATTGAAAGATCGACACACGATAGATATCTTTGCCATCTCCAAAAACCTGGTTGTCCACATTCGCATACTGATTTCCGATAAACTCATTAAACTGCATGAACCATACCATAATGAACAGCAGAAAACCGATCGTAAAATGGGATTCAATGAATGATAATCCTGTTCGTGTTGAGACCAGGAAAGTCAGTGATAATTCAAACAATATCGTGAGCGTAGTAATAGAAGAAACCAGCCATTTTTTCGGGACTTTCCTTAAGTACTTATCTTCTACGTGATCCATAACATGGGCTCCGGCGATAGGTATTAGAAAGATGAGGGACATGACCACTGTACTTGAAATCCAGACGTTATTGAATACATCAGCCTCCCCTCGAAGTTTCCATCCTTTAAATCCAAATAATGGATAAAACACCATAATTATAATAAAAGTGTACCACCAGCGGAATATCATGTACACTTTTTCCTATTAAAAAATGCGTAACCTATGAGAAAGGTCACGCATTTTCTTTATAGATTTTCAAAAAACAGTCGAAGAACGTCAGCTCCGCCTATAAATGTGCCTAGAGAGCTGCCCACATTGGCGAGCAGAACCACAAGCAGGATACGAGTCACACGGTTACGCCAGAATCCCTTCAGACTCGTGACATCTTCAGATAAGGTTTCAAATTCTGATACCTTAGGCCTGCGAAAATACGCCTGAACAATGCCGGCAAACCATCCAGCTGCGATCAGCGGGTTAAGCGATGTAATCGGTGCGGCCACGAAAGCTGCTAACACGGCTAATGGATGAGCCATGGCCGCAGCTGTACCGATCGCAGAAAACGAACCATTCCACAGCACCCAGCTGATGGTCTGTTGGGTACCAGCCTCCGGATTCGCCATAAACGTATAAACAATGATAGATATTATTAAAATGGGAATGCTCCAGCCTATAATCTTCGGCCACGGAGACTTAGGGGGACGCTTATTTAATTGAGCTAAATCATGCTCTTTGTAAATCGCTTCTTTAATACCCGGTACGTGAGCCGCTCCAAGGACTGCTACCACTTTCTTACCGGGCGCATCTTTAATTTTCTGAGCTAAATACTGGTCACGCTCATCAATCAATGGTTTTTTCAATTTCGGGAAGTTCTCGGTCAGGTCCTTCAGCATGCCATCGAGCATATCCTGCGTCTTCATCTTTTCAAGCTCCGCTTCGGAGATGGTATCGTTACTAAAGATGCTGTAGATGATGGACATTAACAATTTGGATTTGCCTCCAAATCCGATATTACCCCAGATTCTTGCAAAGGTTACCTGAATATTACGGTCTGCTAATACGAGCTCTGCGTCATGCTCTTTTGCTGATTCAATCCCTTGAATCATTTCCTGACCAGCCTGAATACCAAATTGCTTAGCCATCCGCTTTTGAAAGGAGGAGATAGCCAGGTTCATTAACAATAGGGATGCCTTCTTCTGCTTAATCACAGCAAAAATATCTGTGTCTTTCCAGGCATCGCCGTCTACAATCGATTGATACCGCTGCTCATCTAATTCCACACATACAGAATCAGGCTGTTCTTCATCTATAACCTGCTTGACTTGTTCCGCGCTTTGTTTAGAAACGTGCGCAGTACCAATCAGTATGTACTCTGTATCATTTATATGAAGTCTCGTGATGTTATCTTCCGTCATCGCCATACATACCTTCCTTTACCAGTGGACTATATTGTTTCATCTCTACTAATACTAAACCAGAATGTATAAAATGAGAATGGGTTTCACTTGTTTTCTAGGCGAGCCCAGCCTGCACGTTGACAAAGCGACCCCTGCCCTATAGAATCTCTATTAATTATTATCTCATGAAACGAATTCCCGTGCCCATATAAATTTGGAAATCTTGTTTAACGTATCTGCTTATCGCGGGATGGAGATACATACAGTGCGGATATCGCATTCTATCCTGCCTCCCACTTTCAATGGATCAGGTATTTAATAAAAGGAGAAATCATATATGAATTCAGCTAAAGAACAGTTAACGAAAGATCTGAACATCGCAAGCAAGAAAATCCCTGCAGATACGATCATTAAGAATGGTAAGATACTGGATGTCTTCAATCTCGAATGGATCGAGGCCGATGTGGCTATTTCTGATGGTAAATTCGTCGGGATCGGACAGTATCATGAAGCAGTCCAGATCATTGACGCCAAAAATTGCTATGTCTGTCCCTCCTTTATTGATGGACACGTTCACATTGAATCTTCTATGGTCACCCCGGAAGAGTATGCTAAAGTCGTTGTCCCTCACGGAGTTACCGCGGTGGTCACAGACCCCCATGAAATAGCCAACGTTTCCGGTGAAGAAGGTCTGCAATTCATGCTCCAGAACGCTGATAACCTTCCTTTAGAGGTTTTCTTTATGCTTCCCTCTTGCGTCCCTGCTACTCCATTCGAACATTCAGGAGCACAGCTCACAGCCGCTGACCTTGAAAAATACTTAGCCCACCCCAGCGTGCTCGGCTTAGCGGAAGTTATGGACTATCCCTCTCTCCTGCATACAAAAGATAACCTTCTCGATAAAATCACGATGACTCATCAGCACGGCGGGAAGCTTGACGGCCACCTGGCAGGACTGGAGACCAATGCCGTTAATCTCTTTCGTACGGCAGGAATAACCACGGACCACGAATGTACGAAAGAAGAAGAAGCACTGGAACGCCTGAGACGAGGAATGTATCTAATGATCCGTGAAGGCTCTGCCGCGAAAGATTTAAACGCATTAATTCCAGTAGTCACCGCCCATAACGCACGGCGCTGTCTATTCTGCACCGACGATAAACACCTCGATGAACTGATCGAGGAAGGAAGCATCGACCATAATGTACGGCTTTCCATTCAACGCGGAGTATCGCCTCAAATTGCCTTACAAATGGCTTCTTTAAACGCAGCCGAATGCTATGGTCTGACGAATAAAGGGGCGATCGCTCCCGGTTATGATGCCGATTTTTTACTCATTGAAGACTTGGAAAAAGTGAAAATCAGCGGGGTCTACAAACAGGGAAATCAAGTCAGCCATAATGGCTCTTACACGCCCCCTGAGAATGGAAAAGCAAAAAAGCCGGCTCCTATTACGAACACCATTCATATCCCGGCACTGACAGAAGAGCATTTGAAACTGCCTATAAGCGAAGCACAGCAAGCTCACATTATTAAGATTAATCCAAATCAGCTTCTTACCAATAAATTAGTAGAAAAAGTGGATACAGAAAACGGATTCTTCATGGCATCGCCCGATAAAGATCAATTGAAACTGGCGGTAGTGGAGCGCCATAAAAAAACCGGACATCTTGGCATTGGGATAGTGAAAGGCTTCGGGTTAAAAGATGGAGCAATCGCCACGACCATTGCTCATGACTCCCACAACATCGTGGCCCTGGGCGCCAATGATCCCGACCTCCTCAAAGCCATTCATACGTTAAAAGAAATTAATGGTGGTCTTGTGATCGTTAAGAATGGAGCAGTCTTATCGTCCCTTCCCCTCCCAATTGCCGGATTGATGTCTGATCAGTCGTTTCCATTTGTTAAGGAGCGGCTCGAACATATCGGAGAAACGCTGCCTAATTTAGGATTTACGAAGGATTTCAATCCATTCCTTACATTATCCTTCTTAACGCTGCCGGTGATCCCTTCCCTGAAATTAACGGACATGGGCTTATTTGATGTAGAAACGTTTCAGCATATTGAGGTATCCTTATAGAAAGCTGGAAACCAGATTGAACGTCTGGTTTCCAGCTTTTTTATTCAACCCTATAAACCACGCGAGGCTCAATGTAATAGGTCGCGTTCGATTGAATACGATCTTCCTCACTGTTTTCAAACTCTCGAACCGTCATCCGTACCGCGTCTATTGGAAGCTGCCCTTTGATCACCGGCCTTGTACCGGAAGTGGTGACCATAAACGTGTTCTCTGGATTTCCAGACATAGAGCGAACCGCTCCTTCTGCGTTAAGCGAATAATATTGGGTATCCTTATTTTGCATGAACGCCTCTAGTCCCGTTTCATTAATCACCTTAAAAAATTCTTCCGGAGAGATCCGCCCCTGCATGTCCTGGCCCATGTGATAAACTTGATGGTTCTGCTTCTGATAACGATTCCGTTTAATTTCATACTCTTTTTCATCCAGTTTCAACTCTACAGAATAATTACTTTCTCTGTTCCCTTGTTCAACTACCTTAAAATTATAGAACAGCGACTGCACGGCTCCTTTATCCGTGAATTCCATTTCAAGTCTCTGCAGTCGTGGATTATGAATATCATTAAATGTATTCTTAACCATATTCCAGTGCTCGGTAAAGTCAAATTCTTCAGACGCACCCAGGCTTTGAGCGGCTTCTATGTGACGGGGACGCTCGTACACATAATTTTGTACAGGCGGAATGATTAAAGATGTAAGGAAGAGGAACAGACCTAAGTAAGCTGCATACCGTTTCGCCAACCGATTCCAAGCAGGCTCCCGAAAAAACATTAGAAAAATGATAAACCCTAATGGAAGGGACCACTGATTAATCGTGAAGGCAAAGCTTCCCAGAACCGAGTAGCCAAGAAGCTTCAGGAATAAGTAAGGCTCTTCTCTTCCCCACTTGCGGTAGATGTACAGGATAATTCCAAATTGACATATGTATAGAATGAGATAGAGCATTAGACACCCTCCTTTATCACTACAAATTCTATCATGAATTCCAGAGTACCCGAATACCATACTGACTTTTTACAGGAAACTCTGAGGAGTGAATGATCCTGCTCTTCAAATTCTTCAATCTGACCGAATCATCTCTTAATTCAGCACCAAAAAACCAATGTACTTATGAGACATTGGTTTAAAAATATATGCATATTCAATTAATAAAGGAGGCCAAGTAAAACTCAGCCCCAATTCCTTCTATGACAATTGGCGTTCGTACACCACTTCATTTGTTTCTGGATCTAAAGCATCCACTTTCATATCCACGACCCGGCCATCTGCATTACTTTTAAAACCCCATAAGCGAATATAATTATTCATATTATAATCACGGAAAGTAAGATGGACTTTTCTCAATTCTTCATTTTCACCTGGCTCTTCTTTAATCACACACTCCTGAAACTTCATCGTTTCAGAAGGCTGACTCAATATATAGTCATACATGATCTTTTCAAGTTCAGGAAAAGCCATTCCATCGTTATCTAAGCAAGTATTTTTAAATTCATTGTAGTCTGTAATGTGATGGATTACCTTAGATTCGTTTGCCATGTTTGTGCCTCCTAGATTAAACAGTTACCTATCTCTTTCCCTGTAATATGTATTGGAAAACCCTCTAGGCAAGACTATGACACTGTTCGGAAGATACTTACTTAGTGAAACGAAAAACGGCGTTATCCTTGTTGAAGGATAACGCCGTCATTACATTAGTATTTAATACCGGTGGCCGGGCTCGAACCGGCACTCCGTGAGGAACACGATTTTGAGTCGTGCGCGTCTGCCAATTCCGCCACACCGGCAAAATCTCATTGGAGGCGGCAACCGGAATCGAACCGGTGATAAAGGAGTTGCAGTCCTCTGCCTTACCGCGTGGCTATGCCGCCATTACAAGATCAGTTGTATTTTAGTTTATTCTAACATGTACTCAATTATGATTGAAATATTATGGAGCGGGAGACGGGATTCGAACCCGCGACCCCCACCTTGGCAAGGTGGTGTTCTACCACTGAACTACTCCCGCAGTGGAAAATGGCTGGGCCAGCTGGATTCGAACCAGCGCATGACGGTACCAAAAACCGTTGCCTTACCGCTTGGCTATGGCCCAAAGTGAAAATAAATGGGGCGGCTGATGGGAATCGAACCCACGAATGCCGGAACCACAATCCGGTGCGTTAACCACTTCGCCACAACCGCCATAGAAAAAAGCAGGGGTAGTAGGAATCGAACCCACATTGACGGTTTTGGAGACCGTAGTTTTACCATTAAACTATACCCCTATTTGAATGATTAAATTATAAATGGTGGAGGGAGTAGGACTCGAACCTACGAACCCGATGGGAGCGGATTTACAGTCCGCCGCGTTTGGCCAACTTCGCTATCCCTCCATGTTGTATATACCTACTAGCATCAAATGGTGCCGGCCAGAGGACTTGAACCCCCAACCTACTGATTACAAATCAGTTGCTCTGCCAGTTGAGCTAGGCCGGCTAAAAAAATGGTGGCTCGGGACGGAATCGAACCGCCGACACACGGATTTTCAGTCCGTTGCTCTACCGACTGAGCTACCGAGCCGAATCTTATGTATAGCCTAAGTATGAAAATGGCGGTCCGGACGGGACTCGAACCCGCGACCTCCTGCGTGACAGGCAGGCATTCTAACCAACTGAACTACCGGACCATATTAACTATTAATGAACGAAGAAGTTAGTTCAACGTAGTTCATTAAAGTAATTTGGTTGCGGGGGCAGGATTTGAACCTGCGACCTCCGGGTTATGAGCCCGACGAGCTACCGAACTGCTCTACCCCGCGATATTGTGGGTTTTCTAATTCCCATAAAGTATGAAGTTACCTTGCGGTAATGGTGGAGGATGCAGGGATCGAACCTGCGACCCCTTGCTTGTAAGGCAAGTGCTCTCCCAGCTGAGCTAATCCTCCATATGAAGTGGTGACCCGTACGGGATTCGAACCCGTGATACCGCCGTGAAAGGGCGGTGTCTTAACCACTTGACCAACGGGCCATTGTGGAAAAATGAACTTATGGCGGAGAGCGAGGGATTCGAACCCTCGAAACCGTGGTAACGGTTTACACGAATTCCAATCGTGCTCCTTCGGCCAGCTCGGACAGCTCTCCAAAATATGGCTCCAACGGTAGGATTCGAACCTACGACCGATCGGTTAACAGCCGATTGCTCTACCACTGAGCTACGTTGGAATAATATAAAACCTGGCGGCGTCCTACTCTCACGGGGATCGACCCGACTACCATCGGCGCTGAAGAGCTTAACTTCTGTGTTCGGCATGGGAACAGGTGTGACCTCTTCGCCTTCACCACCAGATCTTATTTCCTTTTTTTCAAGGACAAGATATATTGTATTGTTTTTCGAGCAAAAAATCAAGGGTAAATTACAAGTTTTTTTGTAAACCCTCAAAACTGGATAAGGTAATCATTCAACCATCGGACGAGCGAACGTCTCTTCCGACTTCTTTTTTAAAGGATAGATAAGTCTTCGATCCATTAGTATCCGTCAGCTCCACGTGTCACCACGCTTCCACCTCGGACCTATCAACC
>NZ_JBAPTY010000228.1:0-1588 GCF_049282395.1 Halobacillus sp.
GTAGACGATATTGTGGGGGAGGAATGGGCGTGGATGTGAGGTTTCAGACGGGTTCGAAGCGGTTTTATTACCGGGCGGCGGGCATTTTGATCGAGCAGGATCATGTATTACTACATAAGCAAGTGGGAGATGATTACTGGGCCCTGCCTGGAGGAAGAGTCGAGCTTGGTGAACAGGCAAGAGACACGGTCGTCAGGGAAATGAAAGAGGAGCTTGGGTACGACGTAAACGTGGCCCATACACCGTGGGTTGCAGAGAATTTCTTTCACTATGATGGACATGACTATCATGAGCTTGGCTTTTACTGCACGTTAATCTCTCATCAGTCCTATTTCCAGAAAGGGCCTTTCCACGGGCTGGAAGGGGAGCGGCTCATTTATCAATGGGTACCGATTACGGAATTGAACGAAATCGTCGTACAGCCTGAGTTTCTGGCTGCTGGACTGCAGAACCCGCCAAAACATACGGAGCATGTGGTCGTTGAGAAATAAATTTATATGCTTCCTAAACAGATGCTGTTTAACGAAGTGGATGTTCAAGTGAGCAATGAGATGGCTGGGGAATACGTTTTAGAGGACAATGGACACACTATTTTATGGAAGGGTGAAAAAATTTCCTATCGATTCAATTATGTATCCTTTTCCAGCAAAGATGCTCTCTCTAGGGAACAGGTGCTGCAGGCGGTACGGCAGTTTGAACCTCTGCCCTAATCTTGTGACCGGGAGCCTATTGTTCTAAAATGATTTCAATGCTCGTACAATAAGGGGTAGAAAACATCCGGAGGTGACGAAGTGAAGAAACGATTCCTCACTTGGACACTCATACTATTTGCGATTTATGGCGTCCTTATAGGGCTATACTTATTTCAATGGGCCGATTTTGGTGTGCCCGAAGCGTATCAGGGGACAGCCGCTGACCCTGCCACTTTCATGACGGCAAAAGAGCTCGCGCAGAGTCAGGATTATTCCCGTTACAAAGATTTTCTCTATTTTGTCAGTCTGCCGCTTGAGTGGATTATTTATTTAGGTGTGATGATCTTTGGAATATCCACCTTTTTTAAGCAGTCCAGCGAGCGTGTTTCCCGGTTTTCACTTGTACATATCCCGGTTTATGTTCTGCTCCTTTCGACACTAACCTGGATGCTTACGTTTCCTGTTGATTACATCAGCCGCAGACTGTCACTCAGCTATGGCATATCCACGCAGACGTTTTCCGACTGGATGAAAGATGAACTGATCAGTTTCTGGGTCGGCTATATCATTATGGCGCTGCTCATTACGGTCTTGTACATGTTGATTAGAAAGTTCGAAAAACGCTGGTGGCTGTACGCATCGATTTTAATGGTGCCGTTTTTAGTGTTCATGATGTATCTGCAGCCGGTGGTGATTGACCCGCTGTACAATGAGTTCTCCGATCTAAAGGATAAAGAGTTAGAAGCAAAGATTCTGAGCCTTGCGGACGAAGCGAATGTTCCAGCTGAACGGGTCTATGAAGTGAATATGTCCGAGGAAACAAACAGCATGAACGCTTACGTGAACGGGATCGGGTCCAATTTACGAATCGTCCTCTGGGATACGACACTTAACCG
>NZ_JBAPTY010000229.1:0-3999 GCF_049282395.1 Halobacillus sp.
GCAGACGGGCTAGTTCGGCTGCACGTTCAGCTGTTCGGACGGAATGTCCAGATCCGTCTGCAGCTAATAGTATTTTCTTATACATAGAATCCCCCTGTTTTCATTACATCTGCGGTTATTTTAACAAGTATGACTAATTCCATGAAAACCTAACACAAATGTTTCATGATAATAAGCTATTTTCACAAGCACTTTATTAAACAATCGGACCGGATTGTTTAATACTCGATTTCGAGATATTGGGTGGAGAAAGGGGCTTCAGGGAACGACTCGCTTTCCGTGGCTCTGCACGACGCAGGGTCGTTCGACGTTGCCACAGGACGTGGCGATCTTAGTCGAACATCCCTTGCGCTTAGTCTCCTCAGGCTGGCGCCTTCCGGGGCCTCACCTGTCATGTTCATCCCGCAGGAGTCTTCGCCGTCCCTTCCGCCCCTTTGCGATCATGGAGCGCTCAAAATCCTGTACGTAAATGCCTTCATATGAGGAAGGATAAACCTATGTGATCAACGCTAAATACCACTGTACAGGGGATAAACACCGCTTTAGTAGCATATAAGATGATTTAAGGTTCCCACTTTTTTCTTGGCAGGTCCGTTCGCAAAATTATAGTTGGGTTAGTGGGGAAATGAGGAGACTCCCGCGGGAGAAGGAGCGAGGCGAGACCCCACAGGGAGTGAAACGACCGAGGAGGCTTGCCAGTTACCCGCAGGAAAGCGAATTATTTCCCCACCAACCCGCATCCCCATTTTAGTAACGGGCCCAACTATCTCGAAACCAAGTCTTCAATAAACGGGAGCTTTACTTTAAAACCACCTTGGAGCTTTAAGGGAGGTTACATAAAAAAGCTCAGAGGGGAAAATTCTCTGAGCTTTGGGTATAGCGCGTATATCTTTATTTATCTGTGGTTTGAATGTAATCGTTCTGGTGGTGGCTTTGGTAACTTTTTAGTAATCTTTTCAACTTCTCGAGCTGGTAGTGATATTCCATCAACTGGGAAGCTAAAGGTAGAAAGACCAGCTTGTCAGGATTATTGGTCTGTTCATAGACATGCATCAGCCGCTCCACCAGGAGAGGAATATTGGGCTCCTCAATTTGACGCAGTCCTTGTTTATGGGTGCGCTTAATTCTGCCTTTCAAGCTGAGAACCAGTTTTTCATGAGCATTAATCAGCTTGTCCAATTCATGCACAAGGGCATCCTGGAAATCCTCCGGAATCTGCTCAATTTTGTGATCCAGTCTGTAGAAAGCCTTCAATACATCGAAAGATTTCTTCGTGGTCGTGATCAACTGGCGGAAAAGAACCATTTTTCTTCCTTTTGAAAAACCTCTGCCTTTAAGATAGGTTCGCTCTTCGGAATAAAGAAGGTACGTATGGTCTGTCCAGCGTAGATCATCCTGGATACGTACGATTTCATATTTTAAGGCTGGTTCATCTGACAACTGCCGGGTGGTGACTCTGAGCCATTGAAGAATATCCGTCGTAGCCAGATCGATTTTCTTGAATAGCCGTGTTTCATACCGCGGCGGCAGAAACACTAGATTCACGATAAATGCAGCTAAGATTCCTAAGATCATGGAAGAAAAACGAGAAGTCGCAAAGTACATAAATGTCTGATCGGTAGAGTCCATCAGGGCAATGACAGCCACAACCGCCAGAGCAACCGTGTTTTCATTCATTTTTAAAGTAGTCGTAAAACCGATGACGAGTATGATCGCAAACCCAACGACAAAGGGATCGTTCCCAAGTGTAAATACGGCGACTACTGCGATAAGGGCTCCAATGGTATTTCCCTGGAGCTGTTCGATTATGGATTGATAAGATCGATAAATGGATGGCTGGATTGAAAAGACAACGGCAATACCTGCAAGTAATGGGGAAATAAATCCAAAAAGATTCCCAATATATAGAGCTATAGCTACAGCAAGCCCAGTCTTCATCATACGTGCGCCAAGTTTCATAGCAAACATCTTCCTTCAATTAAAATAAACAATGGATTTATTATAACGCATTTTATGTAAAATCGTACCTAAAATTATTCCAAAATTAATGAGAAAAAAGAATGGAAACAAAAGAAGAAGCTAATGCGAAAAAACGCATTAGCTTTAAAGGGGGCTCTAGTTCTCACCAGAACCTTGAAAAGGGAAAGAAATGAAACAAAGATCATAATTCAGTAGAGTTTTCAGAATTATAAATCTATTTTAGCATGATAATTTAGAATTTTCAATTAATTCTAGGAGTTTTATATAAAAAATTCCGGAGAAGTGAATCCCCGGAACTGAATAGTTACTCTTTACTCATAATCTGGAAAGTGCGATCGATCGCTTGAAGTGTCTGGTCAATATCCTCATCCGTGTGGGCAGTGGTTAGAAACCAGGCTTCATATTTAGAAGGGGCCAAATTGATACCTTCAGCGAGCATAAGTTTGAAGAAACGGGCGAAACGATCGCCGTCTGTGTTCTCGGCCTGCTCGTAGTTTGTAACCTCTTCCTCCGTGAAGTAAACGGTTAAAGCCCCTTTTAGTCGATTGATCGTTAGCGTGATGCCATATTGGCGAGCGCTTTCAAGTATGCCTTTTTCCAATTTTTCACCAAGACGGTCCATTTCTTCATAGACGCCTTCTTGCTGGAGAACTTCTAAGCACGCAATTCCTGCGGACATTGATGCGGGATTACCGGCCATGGTTCCGGCCTGGTAAGCAGGACCCAGAGGGGCAACTTGTTCCATAATATCTGCACGACCTCCGTAAGCTCCTATCGGAAGACCTCCGCCAATAATTTTACCCATGGCTGTCATATCCGGTTCAATGTCGAGAAGCTGCTGGGCACTTCCATACGTAAAACGGAAGGCTGTAATGACCTCATCGTAAATAACCAAGGAGCCTGCTTCGTGAGCGAGTTCATTCACTTCTTGGAGGAATCCAGGTTTAGGTTCCACAATACCAAAGTTTCCGACAATCGGCTCGACAAGCACTCCGGCAATCTCATCACCATAGCGAGCGATAGCCTCTTTAAAAGGTTCAATATCATTGAAAGGAACGGTAATGATATCCTGAGCAATCGAAGCGGGCACCCCGGCTGAGTCAGGTGTGCCGAGTGTTGACGGTCCTGAACCGGCAGCGACCAGTACAAGATCAGAGTGGCCATGATAACAGCCGGCAAACTTAATGATTTTATTTCGTCCAGTATAGGCACGGGCAACACGAATGGTTGTCATGACTGCCTCAGTCCCTGAATTTACAAAGCGGACTTTTTCCAGGGAAGGAATGGCTTCCTTGAGCATTTTCGCAAACCGATTTTCAAGTACGGTCGGTGTACCGTAAAGCACTCCATTTTGGGCAGCCTTCGTAATCGCCTCCGTTATGTGAGGGTGGGCGTGTCCCGTAATAATAGGCCCGTAGGCACCTAAGTAGTCAATATACTCATTACCGTCCACATCATAAAAGTGTGAACCTTCTCCTCGGTTCATGTAGACGGGGGTGCCGCCGCCAACACCTTTGTAAGCGCGGGACGGAGAGTTTACACCGCCTACGATATGTTCAGTTGCTTCTGTGTATAATTGTTCGGATGTTTTTATATTCATAGTTACCTCCTTACTGACATTCAGTATTCATTGTAGCACGGACGCCCGGAATGTAGGGATGGGCTGCACAAAAAATACCCTTCCCATTATAGGAAGGGTATTTTAAGAATGTTTTAATGATTAACCGCCGCTCGTGTGCGTAAGGAAAAAAGCACCTCGCTAATCACTTATGGTGGTTATTCGGTGCTTTTTACTGGAATGATTTTAGTATAGGAACGCTGCACCAACGATGATTAGAAGGATGAAAAGAACAACAATCAGCGCAAAGCCTCCGCCATATCCGTAACCCATTCACAATTCCCCCTTTCCGCTGTTTACTGTATCTTATGCTGCAATGAAGAAGAGGGGTGTGTATTCGCCCGGTCTCTGAAATAAACAAACGTACCCCTAAAAAATCCCACCACAGGTCATCCATAATC
>NZ_JBAPTY010000230.1:0-9198 GCF_049282395.1 Halobacillus sp.
GCCAATTGTGAAGACCACTTCTATCTAATTGGTTCTGTTGTCGGTCCTCACCCTTATCCGCGTATGGTCCGCGATTTCCAGCGTGTCATTGGTGATGAGTCGAAGAAGCAGTTCCTTGAAGTGGAGCAGGAGCTGCCAAACCGCATTTACGCCTGCGTAGGCGGAGGAAGTAATGCGATGGGAATGTTCTATCCGTTCCTTGAAGACGATGCGGAGCTGATCGGCGTGGAAGCAGCCGGCCGCGGAATTGACACCCCAGAACATGCAGCTACACTTACCAAGGGTGCTCCTGGCGTTATCCATGGCTCCCTTACGTATTTAATGCAGGATGATAATGGACAGATTACGGAACCTTATTCCATTTCTGCCGGTCTTGATTACCCGGGCATCGGCCCTGAACACGCTCATCTGTTCCAGACGAAAAGAGTACGCTATGAATCTATCACGGATAAAGAAGCCTTAGATGCTCTTCGCCTATTAACGGAACGTGAAGGAATCATCCCGGCTATTGAAACCGCTCATGCGCTTGCTCAGGCTTTCAAAGAAGCCGGCAGCATGTCTAAAGATGAAACCATGTTAATCAATCTGTCCGGCCGTGGAGATAAAGACATGGCGACGCTGATGGAACATTTCGAGGAGGAGGTTTAGTATGCTGACGAAGACATCGTTTCAAGGTAAGTTAGAAAAAACGGAGGACCTGTTCATCCCTTTTCTCGTAGCGGGTGATCCCAGTCCATCCATGACGATTGCATTCGCGCTTCGTCTTCAGCAGCAGGGCGCCGACGTGTTGGAACTCGGTGTCCCTTACTCTGATCCTCTTGCAGACGGACCAACGATTCAACGGGCAGCAAGACGAGCTCTTGACGCAGGAATGTCGCTAAGAAAGGCGATTGAACTCGTCCCACAGCTTCGGAAGCACGGTCTTACCATTCCGGTCGTTATTTTCACCTATTACAATCCAGTCTTAAGACTCGGCCACGATCAGTTTTTCGAATTACTCGAAGAAAACGGAGTCGAAGGCGTGCTCATTCCGGATCTTCCTTTTGAAGAAAGTGAAGAGATTCGAGGTCAGGCAGAATCCAAAGACATTGAATTTATCTCTCTGGTAGCTCCAAACTCTGAGCAACGTATCAAGCAGATTGCGGAAAACGCGAAAGGCTTTCTATACTGTGTGTCCACGCTTGGGGTAACGGGCGGAGAAAACAAGATGACAGGAGAATCGCTGGCTTTTATTAAAAAAGTGAAAGAATACAGTCCGGTTCCTGTCGCAGTAGGCTTTGGCGTTTCTACCAATGAGGATGTAAAAATTGTACGTGAACATGCGGACGGTGTCATTATTGGCAGTAAAATAATTCGTTTAATAGAAAACGAGCTTGATAAAATTAACAGCGGCGAGAAAAGTGGGGCTCTGAAGAGCTTTTCAAACAGCATTGCTGAACTTGTTAAATAAGCAAATCAGCAGAGAGGAGTGGAGCTGAGTGATTTACATGATTGATCATTATGATTCGTTTACCTACAACCTGGTCCAGTATTTAGGAGAGCTCGGGGAAGAGGTTCTAGTCAGGCGTAATGATGAAATCGATATAGCAGAGATAGAAGCAGTAGAGCCAGACTTAATTTTTCTGTCACCGGGGCCATGCTCCCCGGATGAAACAGGTCAAACCCTTGAAGTGATCGATTACTTTAAAGGCCGCATCCCCATCTTTGGCGTATGCCTCGGCCATCAGTCCATCGCCCAGGTATTTGGTGGACAGGTTGTACGTGCGGACAAACTTATGCACGGAAAAGCTTCCACGATTTTTCATGGCGGCCGGGGCATCTATGAAGGATTGAACAATCCTATGGAAGTTATGCGTTACCACTCCCTCATTGTGGATGGTGAAGACCTTCCTGAATGTCTGGAAATAACCGCTACTACGATCGAAGGCGAAATCATGGGTCTTCGTCATTTAGAATATCCTATTGAAGGGGTCCAATTTCACCCTGAATCGATCGGTACCAATGACGGCAAGCAGCTATTGAAAAATTTACTAGAAAATCGTATTAAAGCCCTGATTTAAGAAGAAGCGGATGTCTGCACTAT
This sequence comes from Halobacillus sp., assembly GCF_049282395.1. Classification (NCBI taxonomy): domain Bacteria; kingdom Bacillati; phylum Bacillota; class Bacilli; order Caryophanales; family Bacillaceae; genus Halobacillus; species Halobacillus sp. The sequence goes on from NZ_JBAPTY010000230.1 coordinate 2,084, forward strand.
AGATATCCGCTTCTTTTATTTAGTACTATCGAATCATTTTTTAAAAGAATTTTATTTAGTTCCAGTCTTATTAATTAGAAATTTCATAAAAATCAAGCAAATTTTTCATCCCATGTCGTTATCGCTTTCATAAGAGATTGTGAAAATCTACCATCTGTCAAAATTGGCTTAAAATGCCTCTAAAGCCACATGAAATTGTTATTTTCACAATCTTTTAAAGTGTGATAAATTGAATAACGTTGTGTTCAGAGAGCGCTTCATTCATCGGCCGATGCAGAAAGACGACTCAGCAAAGAACCAGCAACTAATACATCAGGAGATGATTGAGTAGTTATGGAATTACAGCAAAATCCGAATTTACTTTGGTTTATTGTTATATATGGCCTGATTATGGTCGGTATTGGTATAGTTATGTCTAAGAAAGTAGCTGGAAGTGAAGATTTCGTTCTGGCAGGAAAGAGTCTAGGGCCATTTGTATTAATGGGAACCTTGCTTGCCACCTGGACAGGCAGTGGTAGTATCTCTGGCGGAGAAACGTCCATGGCCTTCAGTTACGGCATTCTTCCATCTTTGATGATGATGCTCCCAACGTTAGTCGGTATTATCATTCTCTATGTAGTTGCTCCCAAAATTCGTGCGTATGGAAAGTTTACGGTATCAGGAATTCTGGAAGCAAAATACGGGCGGACGTCCCGTAACATTGCGAGTGTCATTATCATTCTTGCCTATGTAGGTATCGTTTCTTATCAAATGAAAGGCTTTGGCTTTATACTTAATTTAACTACAGGAATGAGTGTGCAGACTGGTACCATAATCGGTGCAGCTATGATCATCTTTTTAGCTATGATCGGCGGTCTACGTTCGGTATCCCAGACAGATGCGATCAGTGGTTTTCTAATGGTGGGAGGACTGATCATTACAGTGCCGACGATCATTGCCGTCGCAGGCGGCTGGAGTGAAGTAGTTGCTAATGTTCCCGAATCTCATATGAGTTCTACTGGCGGGTTAACAACCATCCAAATGATCGGGTACTTACTGCCGTCCCTATTCTTATTATTAGGGGATCAAAATATGTACCAGCGTCTGGCATCCTCCAAAGGGGATAAATCAGCTAAACGTGCTCAGATTGGCTGGTTGATTGCAATGCTTGTTATTTCACCATCCATTTCACTGATTGCCTTCGCATCCCGTTCTTTATTCCCAAATATTGATCCGGGTATGGCATTGATGGCTACCACAGTAGCGATGCCAATGGCCATTGGCGGAATTCTGCTTGCCGCCGCAGCGTCCTTTATCATCACAACAGGAAACTCTTATCTATTATCTGCAGCTACTAATTTAACGTATGATCTCTATGGAAAATACGTTAATAAGGATGCTTCTGATAAAAAGCTGTTGTCTATGACCCGTATCTTTATTGCTGCGCTTGGAATTTTCTCTTACCTGCTCATCAGTTACTTCCCAACTGTATTAAGCGTTCAAATGTACGCATATACGGTGTACGGAGCAGGACTGACGCCTGCTGTTCTGGCAGTCTTCTTCTGGAAGCGTGTGAACGCAGTAGGAGGAGTATCCTCAATGGTGGCGGGAGTTGTAGCCACTCTTACATGGGAAATCATTCTTCAGAAACCGTTTGAAGTCAATAGTGTGGTCGTGGCTGTTCCGGTAGCTGTTATCGTGCTGATTGTTGCGACTCTACTAACGACGAACAACTATCAAACACGCAGCGTAGCCTCTAATGCTTAACTATATGAAAGACTGTCGAGATGCTCTCGGCAGTTTTTTTTCAATCATCGAATATTTAGCATGAACAAGGAAAAATGGCTAAGTAGGTAAAAACTTTGAAGGCATGCTCTTGAAAATCATGAAGATAACAAATGAGTGTAGTTGTCATGTGGGTAAAAAGTTATCCTCAATTGAGAACAAAAATATAGTTTGAGAGTAGTAAATATCATTATCTAATGGTAAAATATGTCTTATACATAGAGATTAGGGGACTTTTACAGGTCCAAAGATTCAATAAAAAAGGTGCAAAATCTAATAATACCGCTTTTTAGGTGGCGTGTGTGTACGTACGTGATTAATGCTTCTAATTTTCACCGATTCTGTTCTATCTGGTTTATTGTTCGTTATGTAGAATTTTGTCAAAATCCAAACGTGAATTATTTTCAGTTAAGCAGGAGGTAGATGAGTCGTATGATTCGAGTCATGATAGTTGATGATCACAGCGTACTAAGAGATGGAATTGCACTTGTAGTGAACTTAGCTAAGGAATTAGAAGTGATTGAACAAGCCAGTACTGCAAATGAATTCAAGGAGAAAATCGGTCTTTGCCAGCCGGATGTGGTAATTATGGATATTCACCTACAGGAGGAAAGTGGAATTGATCTTACCAGATATGTGAAGAAGCACTTTCCTGAAGTTAAAATACTCATGCTGACCATTGCAGACGATGAACAATATTTACAGAGATCCTTAGATGCAGGGGCTTCCGGGTATTTATTAAAAGAAACCTCTAGTAATGAGCTTATTCATGGGATTATCAATGTTTACCGGGGTGACTGTGTAATTCCGCCTTCAATGACTAAGAATTTAGTCATGAACTATAAAAGAAGAAAAAATGAAGTAAGTTCTAATTCCCGCCTCACCCAGCGTGAGCATGAAGTATTGCATGAACTGACGAAAGGTCATACGAATAAGGAGATTGCTCATATTTTGTATATCAGTGATAAAACTGTAAAAATACACATCAGTAATATTTATCGTAAATTAAAAGTGAAAAGCCGTTCTCAGGCTGTTCTATATGCTGTACAGAATAAGCTTCTACCTCCCGTGGGCATTGATTAACAAGTAACTTTAGAGTGGCTGGGATATAAATAGACACATAAAAGTAAAAAGGATCCGATTATCGATTTTTGATAATCGGGTCCTTTTTGTTTGAAAGGCACTGAGGGGATCCACCGATCCTCACAAGCTTCGGAAAAGAACACGATCTATCACAAACTGAGTCTTCAGGTATTTGCCCCTGTAGTGGATGAAGTGGCTGGTGAAAAAACAACACCACAGTTTAATAGAGTCATTATGGGAATCAAAAGATGTAGATGGACTAGTACCTTTGGTATATGTCTTCCAGTAACCCTAAAGGTATATAAAAATAAGCTGAACGGATAATGTTAAGAATAGTCGAAATATAAGATGATAGATACAAGATAAACACTCAAGTAGAAAGGAGGATTTTATGAAGCCCTGGCATCTACGTGTGATTACATACATTTTTGTTCCTCTTTTCACTCTCAGCCTTGTCATTTCCTTATTCTCGCAGTTAGTCACAGGCACGGAGGCCGCATTTATTTCCGAAAAAACTGAGCGGATGACGATTTCTACAGCTTCTTTATTTCCCGGCGAAGTAGAGGAAAGAATATTGGAATTACAAGAGACTTATGAGCATACACATTCTCTTTACCTCACCCTCTTAGAAGAAGACAAAGATTTAAAGGAACTTAAGGAAGATCGTGCTGAACTCAAAGAGAGCATGAAAGAGTTCGAGGCTTTACATAAAGAAGTGGTAAATTTACTTAATGATCATAAGAACGATCGTCTTGCTTTTGTTACAGAAGGACTGGGGAAACTAGAGGAAGTAGTGTCCCGCTATGAAAAAATGGAGCTAGAATTAGCGGATGAAAAAATAGAAGAAAAGGTGAAAGAAGAGGCAGAAGAAAAACGTAAAGCGCAGCAAGAAAAACAAGAGAAACAAAACGAGAAAAAAGAAGAACAGGAACTTTCCCAAAAAGAAGATGAAAAAGACATAGAGGAAAAGAATGGAGAACAAGAAGATAAAGACCGAGCAGATAAAGAAGTAGATGAACAAAAAGAAAAAGAGCAGAGCCCTGTCAAAAGAGAAACAGAAGAAAAAAATGCAGAAAAAGGAGATAAAGACCAAGCAGAAAAAGACGAAGATGCATCAAAAGAAAAAGAACAGACCTCTGTCAATAAAGAAGAGAATAAAAAAACAGAAGAAAAAGATGTAGAACAAGAAGACAAAGATAAGGCAGAGAAGGACATAGTTAAACCAAAAGAAAATGATCGGAAAAAGCCTGAAGAGACGGAAGTAGATAAATCCAAAAATAAAAAGGGAACGAATTTACCTACTTCCGAAGAGGATAATAAATCCAGCAATTCCGACTCTTCTAAAGTGGAGAGCAACGAAGAAAAAGAGCAGACCGCTGAGAAATCCATATCCGAAGATAAAAAGAATGAAACAGAATCAGTGCAAGAAGAAAAGGATACTGCAGAAGTGGAAGAAGAACAAGAGTCAGACCAGAAAGATGTAAAACAAGATCAATAGAAATTAGGAGGTTTCTACCATGAAAACAATGTTGAAAGTCTTTAAGAAAATCATGTCCGTGCTGACCGTTCTAGTTATTCTCACTTTGGCCGTGGTGGTAATAGCGGTAAAGGCCAGTGGAGGAGAACCGACCATTTTAGGTTATCAATTTAAAACGGTACTTTCAGGTTCCATGGAGCCGACGTTTAAAACGGGTTCTATTATCACCATTAAATTAACGGAACAAGACCAGCAGTATTCAAAAGGTGACGTCCTCACCTTTATTGATAAGAATGACAATCTCGTAACCCACAGGGTTACGGAAGTTATGAAGGCGAACAATGAAACTCTTTATACAACTCAAGGGGACAATAATGATGGAGCTGATCTTGACCCTGTTTTATCAGAAAATGTGGTCGGCCATTATACTGGCTTCACGATCCCTTATCTGGGTCACATCGTAAATTATGCCGGCTCTAAATCCGGGGCAGCCCTGCTATTGTTTGTGCCCGGTATCCTATTGTTTATCTATGGCGGTATGACTTTTAGAAAAGCCGTCAATGACTTTAAAAAACAACATGAAACAGCCTCAACGAATCAATAAGTGTTCCACTTCTTATGTTTTCCATACATAAGAGTTTACTAATAAAAAGGAGGAGATGGAATGAGTTTTTTTAAGAAAGTAAGTGCTGGAGTGGTGACTGCGTCCTTAGGGCTATCATTAATGGGAGGAGGAACTTATGCATACTTCAGCGACACGGAAACGACCAATAATACGTTTGGAATGGGAACTTTAGATGTGTCGGTTGATCCTGAAGTAATTGTAGACGTGAATGATTTGAAACCGGGAGACACGATCCTTAAAGAATTCAAATTAGGGAACGAAGGCACGCTCGATATTAAATCTATCAGTCTCTTAACCGATTACAATGTGATTGACGCTGAAGGTAACAATAAAGGTGCGGATCTTGGGGATCACATTCGCGTAAACTTCTTGTGGAACTGGGATAAAGAAAGCGAGCCTGTATTTGAAACGACCTTAAGTGAACTGCAGTCTATGGATCCTGACACAGTAGCAAAAGACGTATTTGATCCGCTATGGGAGCAGCGCGGAGGCCTGGATGTAGGCGATGAAGATACTCTATGGGTTCAGTTTGAATTTGTAGACAACAATGAAGATCAGAATATGTTCCAGGGTGATGACTTGAATCTTACTTGGAAATTCCAAGCAAATCAAACTGATGGTAAAGATTACGAGTGATCAGAAGGTTTTTAAAATCTAAATTTAACAGGAGGGTGATTGGATGAAGAAAAAAGTAGTTTCATCAACACTTGCGCTGACGCTTGCTCTAAGTGGGCTTGGGATTGGGGCCAGCAGTATCCATGCGGATGAATCAAAAGTAAAAATGAATGAAAAGTATGGTACACCTTCGTATATCATTGAAAACTGGAAAATGCCAAAGTTCTCCTCCTTTACGAAGCAGTCGCATTCTGTAGAAGATATTGCTTTATCTTACCTTAACTATCAAAAAGATAAGTTCAAGCTGAAAGGAAACAGTAACGAGAATTTCAAAGTGCTCAACACTCAAAAAGATAAAAAAACGGGGACTTCTCATGTGCGCTTAACGGAGCAATATAAAGAAGTTCCTATCTATGGGGCTCATCAGACCGTAACCTTGAATGAGGAGGATGAAGTAAAAGCTTTTTTTGGCAAGGTTGTACCCAATATGGATGAAAAAGGCATAGATACTAAAGCCGATATTACAGGAGACGAAGCCATTGAAACTGCCAAGGCTTCAATAGAAAAGAAAATCGGAGAGGTAAAGGCTTATGATGCCCCGCCTTCCAGTGAACTTTTCATTTACGAGTTTAATGGCAAGTTCCATCTTACTTATTTAGTAAAAGCTTCAACCTCCGATCCTGAACCGGGTTACTTCCATTACTTCATTGATGCAAAAACTGGGGAAATCGTTGATAACTACAATGCAATTGATCACGTAAAAGCATTTGGAAAAGGGGTACTTGGAAATAAGGAAATGTTTGAAGTGACTCTTCAAGAAGGAGATTACTACATGTTTGATGAGACACGTGGAGACGGCGTTCACACATTCGATGCCCTAAATATGGAACCAGGCTGGTTTAACCTTTTTTCTCAATTGCTTGGTTATCATGGAGAAGAAGTCACCAGCGGTCATAAGTACTTTAATGATGCAGCGTCAGTAGATGCCCATAAGAATGCAGGGATCGTGTATGACTATTACAAAGAAACCTTTAATAGAGATTCATTTGATGACAATGGGGCTAAATTGATTTCCTCCGTTCACGTGGGTGAAAACTGGAATAATGCCGCTTGGAACGGCGTGCAAATGATGTATGGCGACGGGGACGGTGAAACGTTTATCCCATTATCAGGAGCCGTCGATGTTATTGGTCATGAGTTAACTCATGCGGTTACTGATCGTTCGGCTGACCTTGTATATCAGGATGAACCTGGTGCTTTAAACGAGTCGCTGTCTGACATTTTGGGAGCCATGGTAGATCGGGATGATTGGTGGATGGGAGAAGATATCTATACGCCAGAAAAAGAAGGTGATGGCCTCCGTTCTCTGAAAGATCCATCCAAGGTGCCTCATCCATTTTATCCGGACCGTGGCTACCCAGATCATTATAGCGAATTGTACACAGGAGATTTAGATAATGGCGGTGTGCATATTAATTCAAGTATTAATAATAAGGCTGCTTATCTTGTCTCTGAAGGTGGTACTCATTATGATGTGGAGGTAGAAGGAGT
>NZ_JBAPTY010000231.1:0-7325 GCF_049282395.1 Halobacillus sp.
ACTTGATGAAAGGAGAAGAACGAATAAGGATTATGAGAAATGTGTCCATTCTTTTAAGTAACTATCTTTGGGAAGATTCGATAGAACGCAACCGTGCAATTGCTGAAGTGATGATGGAAGAAAAACAATATATTTCTTAAGAAGGAGATGGATTATATGAAACTAGGTAATGATCATTTGAGCGTGGAGCTTAACGGACCTGTACTTTCATGTGTATTAAACCGTCCTGATGCTTTAAATGCATTTTCAGACGATATGATATCCGGGTTAAAAGAAGCGATTAAAGAAGCTGAGCAGAATGGTGACATTAAAGTAGTTGTATTATCAGGAGCGGGAAGATCTTTCTCAGCGGGCGGTGATGTGAAAAGTATGGGATCTGGTTCTTCCCAGGAAGTTTATGATCATATCGGAAAGCTTAACGAGTTGATTCTTATGATAAAAGACCTTTCTAAGCCAGTGATTGCGGTCGTACATGGTTACGCAGCGGGGGCCGGTTTCAATTTAGTTCTTGCTTGCGACCAAATTTTAGCTGGAGAAGAAAGTAAATTCGTTCTTAGTTTCGCCCAGGTCGGATTAGTATCAGATGGAGGGGGTCACTACTTCTTAGCGAAAATCTTAGGACCATATCGTACGAAGGAGCTATTATTCCGCGCAGAACCTATTCCTGTTGAAACAGCTGCAGAATGGGGACTGGTCAATCGCGTCTACCCTTTATCAGAATTAGAAGAGTCGGCAATGGAGTATGCTCTCCGTCTTGCTAAAGGCCCGGGACGTGCTATGGGCATGATGAAGAAAATGGTGGATCAGGCTGAGAACCAGGATCTGGCTGCTGTTCTTGAACAGGAACGCATTACTCAGACGATGATGGTGACAACCGAGGATCATAAAGAAGGAGTACAGGCATTTAAAGATAAACGTAAGCCAGCCTTTACTGGCCGATAGGAGGAAGCATTGATGAAAGCTATTCAGTTTAAAGAGTACGGCGGACCAGAAGTATTAGAATCTGTCCAAGTGGAAGACCCTGCATTAGGTGAAGGCGAAGTAAAAATAAAAGTCACAGCTATTGGAGTTAATTATGCAGATACGGCTCGACGGGAAGGTGCTTATGTAGTTCCAACGCCTTTACCTTTTATTCCCGGGGCTGAAGTAGCCGGGATTGTGGAACAAACCGGGAAAGGTGCGGACCAATTCAAAAAAGGAGACCGTGTGGTAACCTTAATTGGTTCAGGAGGATACGCGGAATATGTGGTAACGAAAGAAAGTAATCTTATCCCTGTGCCGGAAGAGCTCGATGATGAGAATGCGGTGGCCATCCCTCTTCAGGGGCTGACGGCTTATCATTTGCTGACAACAATGGGACGGTTGGAAAAAGGAGAAACCGTTCTTATCCATGCTGCAGCCGGAGGAGTCGGCTCGCTCGCCGTACAGCTGGCGAAGCACTATGGAGCTGAGGTCATTGCAACAGCCAGTTCTGAAGAAAAGCTGAACCTCGCAAAAGAATTAGGAGCCGATCATACGGTGAACTATACCAATTCGAACTGGCGGGAACAAGTCATGGAAGCAACAGATGGAAGGGGAGTTGATATCGCTCTCGAGATGGCTGGCGGTGACATATTTCATGAAACCGTTAAGTGCATGAGATCGTTTGGGCGCTTAGTAGTTTATGGCGTAGCAAGTGGAAATCCGCCTCAAATGTATCCATCTGGATTAATGAACAGAAATCTTTCTGTTATTGGTTTCTTTCTTCCTCAAATTATGAAGAAGCCTGTCTTATTTGAAAAAAGCCTGAAAGAATTATTAAAGCTTGTGAACACAGGGGAATTGAAGCTCACGGTTGGAGGGGTTTACAACCTTGATGAAGCCGCTCATGTCCACGAAATTCTTCAAGCTAGGAAAACGAAAGGGAAACTTGTTTTAAAACCTTAAGTTTATAATTGTTCGGAATCCCGCAGGAGTACACCTCTTGCGGGATTTTATAATCTCTGGGGAGTCTTGCAGATAGGTTCCCGATTGTGAGACATTTTCTTTATCCATTATCACGAAAGTCTTACACAATCCGGCCCGACTGTAAGAATATAACCACAATATATAACATGGCCCATGAAAAATAAAAGAAGATTATGAAGGATATTTGTTGATAAAGATCGAAATGGAAACATCAGTCTAAATAGGACATTTACTAGTTAAAGATAGGAGTTGTTTGAATGTTTACATACAAAATTGATGAAGAAGTCTCATTAAAATTAATAGAACACAAAGATGCCGAAGAGCTATTTACGTTATCAAATCTGTCCAGAGAGCACCTCCGGGTGTGGCTGCCCTGGATTGACTTCACTCATTCGGCCGAAGATACAAAAAAATTCATCCAGGCAAGTCTTGAAAGGTATGCTCGTAATGACGGATTAACGGTATGTATCCTTTCAAAAGGGAATATCGCTGGAGTGGTGGATTTTCATGAAATAAATTGGAGTCATAAAAGAACCAGTATCGGTTACTGGATGGGGGCGGAGTACACGGGCCGTGGATTGCTGACCAGGGCCTGCCGCCATTTGTTCACGTATGCTTTTGAAGATCTCGGACTGAACCGGATTGAAATAAGAGCAGCTGAGGAAAATTTAAAAAGCCGTGCAATACCTGAACGTTTAGGGTTTATTGAGGAAGGAATCATCAGGGACGCCGCGAACATGTACGGCAGCTATGTTAATCACGTGGTTTATGGAATGCTTGCCAAAGACTGGCTGACTGCAAAAGACAATAAATCCTTTATTTGAGGTGAAATAAATGGTGGAGCGTAAGCTGAAAGTCGAGAAGGTAAATTACACAAGCCCTGACAAAAAGGAAAGTGAGGATGCCTGTATTATTAATCATGAGGCAGGTATTTATGGAGTACTGGATGGGGCAACTCCTTTAGATGAATTTCAAGATGAACAAGGTCACAATGGCGCTTATGTAGCGGCTCGAATTTTTAAAGAACATTTTGAAAGTCTTGCCTCTAGCGCAGATCTCACGAAAGAAGTTAGAGAGGCTAATTCAAAGTTGTATCATCAAATGCTTGCGTATGGGATCGATGTTTCTGAAGGCTACAAACGCTGGTCTACATGTGTGGCCATTGTCCAAGTGGAGGAAACGCACATCAATTACGTGCAATTAGGTGATTCCATGATCGTGGCTGGCTACACACATAAGTCAGCTAAACTGCTCACTCAGGATACCGTTAAAGGAATTAGTTCAAGAGCAAAACTAAAACGTGCATCTGATCGTGCTAATGGAATCGACGTATTCGATGAAAAATATTATGAAAATAAATTGAATCAATTGCGATATAATCGTTCGTTGGCCAATCAGCCAGGTGGCTACACAGTGGCAAATGGAATGAAAGAAGCGAATCTATATCTTCAAAAAGGCAGGATTTCCACTGAAGATCTAACTGAGGTACTGCTCGTTACTGATGGATTATTTCACCCTGACTACGACCTTATGGATTCTTATCACCAGATAAAAACAATTGGTTTAACCCCTTATATTTACAATCTGACAAAAAATCTTGAGGATCGTGTAATGCCGGTTGACGACAGGACGGCCGTCCGTATTACTTTTAACTCGTCTTATTCTGAATGATACTTTGCAACATACACTGAAATAGAAAAATAGTTGGGAGGAAAATAAATGCCTTTTTTGCAGCTTAAGGACGGAACTAAGTTGTATTATCAGGATCAGGGGTCTGGCAAGCCATTACTAATGATTCATGGGGTTTGGATGAGCAGCCGTTTCTTTAAAGAACAGGTTCCTTTTTTTCAACAAAAATACAGAGTTATAAACCTGGATCTTCGAGGTCATGGGCAATCATCCAAAACAGAAGATGGCCACACGGTAGCCCAATATGCGAGAGATGCAGCTGAGGTTATTGATTTGCTGCAGCTTGAGGATGTTACTTTACTTGGATGGTCAATGGGAGCCTTTGTTATTTGGGAATATCTCCATCAATTTGGCGAGGAAAAGGTGAAAGCCACCGTAATTGTTGATGAACTCGCTTCTGATTTTAAATGGGATGATTTTGAGATCGGGGCTTTTGACCTCCCTGCATTGATAGGAATGATGCGTGAGATTCAAACGAATCAGGAAGGGCTCCTTAGAGGATTTCTTCCATTAATGTTCAAGGAAGAAGTTGGGGAGGAAGACTTAGCCTGGATGATAGAAGAGACAACCAAAGTTCCAGCTTCAGTAGCCAGTGCTATTTTATTTGATCAATCCATTATTGACTGTCGTCCTTATCTGCCTTCGATAACTGTTCCAACTTTATTGTGCTTTGGTCGAGAGGAAAAGTTGATTCCTTTGGCTGCAGGAGAGCATTTAAAAAATGAAATCGCCAATTCCAAGTTGGAGGTCTTTGAATCGAGCTGTCATTGCCCATTTCTCGAAGAATCGGAGCGGTTTAATAAAGTTGTCGATTCGTTCATTGCCTCGTCTCATAAATAATGAACGTTAGGGAGGGCGCTCCATCCCTAAAGATGCTATGTAGGTTTTATTTAAAAACGTGAGAGGTGGGGCGTGATGAAGTATCTGTTTGACGTGAACCGATTTGTAGATGAACGTGCGTTGACAGTCAGTATAAAAAATAAAGGACTTAATTACGGTTTGGGCTGCTTTGAAGGAATTAGAGGGTTTTGGAATGAAGAACAGCAGCAGTTATTTGTTTTCCGTTTGGAAGATCACTTAAAAAGGTTCCATCAATCAGGAAAAAGTTTATTTATTCCGATCCCTTATTCAGTCCCCGACTTAACACAAATCATTCGCAGACTCCTAGTATTGAATCAAGAAATGACTGATGTCTATATCCGCCCCGTGTGCTTTAAAGGTTCAGATACCCTTCGCCCTAATTTGAGTGATCCATATAATCATCTGGGCATTTTTACTACAGTTTTAGACTATAAACCTAAGGAAGCTTTAAAAACATGCATATCCTCTTGGACGAGAATGGGGAGTAATATGATTCCTCCTCAAGTAAAACCAACGGGTGGGTACTTGAACTCCGCTCTTGCGATCAACGAAGCCGAGCTTAATGGGTTTGATGAAGCCATTTTTTTAACGAAGGAAGGAAATATTAGCGAAGGCGCAACAGAAAACATTTTTATCGTACGTGATAATCAAGTGCTTACTCCACCTGTTTCTGACGATATCCTTCCGGGCATTACGAGGGACACGGTATGTACAATTCTCAAGAATGAGTTTGGGATTATTGTTCAAGAGAAAAGCTTCACAAGAGTGGAGGTGTATGAAGCCGACGAAGTGTTTTTTACAGGAACGGCTATTGGCATAAAGCCGGTAATTCAAGTGGATCGACGGATGATTAGGAACGGCAGTGTGGGCTCACTCACGAAACAGATTCAGGATATTTATGATCAAATAGTAAGAGGAAAGGTGAAAGATTATCTGGATTACTGTTTTCCAGTTTACTAATGTATAGGGCATTAAGGAATAGACCTTTGTCGGTTAGAAGTCTACTCCTTAATGAATTACTTTACGACCGCCAGCAAAAATCCATCATATCCTTTGCTTCCTACTGTCTGAATCGCTGTTGAATCGATACGTGGTTCATTTGATAGAATATCAAACATGTCACGAATACCCTCTATGTCAGGATCTTGGCTATCCTTTACCACCACTTCTCCATTGCGGACCACATTATCTACCACAATACAGGCCCCTCGCGCCGATAGATCTATCGCCCACTTAATATAGGATGGGTTATTTCTTTTATCAGCATCAATGAACACAAAGTCAAAAGGATCAGTTTCCTTCTCTGCAAGTGAGGGGAAGGTTTCATTTGCTGGGCCGAGGAGGATCTCAACTTTCTCCTTAAGTCCAGCATTTTCTATATTCCTTCTTGCTGCTTGAGCGTGTTTTTCACTTGCTTCCAATGTAATAAGTCGGCCATCTTTTGGAAGAGCACTTGCCAGCCATATACTGCTGTATCCACCCAGAGTTCCAACCTCGAGAATCCGCTTAGCTCCTTTGATTTTAGCCAGTACGTGAAGCATTTTTCCTTGAGCTGCTGAGACATCAATGGAAGGGAGACCAGCTTCTGAATTAGATTTTAAAACTTCGTTCATTTCGTCCTTCTCTGGAACCAGCTGGCTATTAAAATAGTCATCCACCTCGGTCCAAGTTTTCTGTGTACTCATTAAAAGACCTCCTTAATTTTATGGGGGAGAGACTGTTAAATCTCTGTATTTTTTATTAAAGAAAAGCTCCCATTACTTGAAGACTTGATTTCGAGATGAATGGGTCCGTTACGTTAAAGGAAAGAGGGCTGGTGGGGAAATAACTCGCTTTCCTGTGGGGGAACTGGTGAGCCTCCTCAGTCGTTTCACTCCCTGCGGGGTCTCCCCTAGATCCTTCTCCCACGGGAGTCTCATCATTTCCCCACCAGCCCATCCATTTCATGTGAACGGACTCTTCTAGAAGAGAAAGATTCTCGTACTTAATCTGGATTAAATGCTTTTATGACAGGCTATTGCGGAGCGTTATACCCTAAAATAGGTACAAAACCACATGGTCTAACTCCTCATCACGCAGGTGATGTTTGAAGTGGTTTCGAGCTTCTGATTTGGCAAGGTCCGGAGGGGGACGATGAAGACTCCTGTGGGATAAACATGATCGGTGAGACCCCGGAAGTCGAAGACTGAGGAGGCTCTGCACATGCCCACGGAAAGCGAAATCGTCCCCCGCAGGACCTTACCTACAAACCGATATCTCGAAACTGAGTCTTCAACTATTCGGCCCTATTGTGTAATAAGCCTTTTTGAAAATCCACAATAATCTTTAATGGAGCCAATAGAAAAAAAGACGCTTTTCATATAAAAAAGCGTCTTTCAGAATAGACAGTTATCCTTGTATATCACGGTTACGATAGCCGATAAATCCGCCAGCCATCAAGACCGCTGCAATGACGGTTAGCAGAATAAGCACGAACGTATTTACATCTTCAATAGGAAGTTCGGGAACGTGCCCGAACGGAGTCAGGTTTCCTACCCATTCATCAAATTGAAATACTCCACCTAAATACACCACGAAAAAGGAATAGCCAAGATACAACCAGGTGAGGCCCGTAAATTTAGGCAGTAAGCCTGTCAAAAGAATAGCGAGCCCAATGAAGATCGCGAGTGCCGGCAGATAAACCATTGCCGCACCATAGATCGTGGCAAGTGAAGGTCCATCTTCCAGTACGGCCAAAGCCGCTGCTCCAAGACCAAGGGCTGCAAGGGATAACATAACAAAACCAACAATTAAGGAGATCAGCATGTAGCTTGCAAGCAGCCGATTAC
>NZ_JBAPTY010000232.1:0-8354 GCF_049282395.1 Halobacillus sp.
AGCTAGATAAGAGGTTCGGGCACTCTCAAGCGACTGCTGCAAAGAGGTCACATAGGAATGACCGAAATGATAGACAGCTGTATCCAGTAAAGGATCTATGACAGCGCGTATCTTAAAAATCGTGTCAACTGAGAATTGATTTGTGATCGAGTGATCGCGGATGAATTTCCATAAATAATCTCTATAGAAACTCGTATCTTTTAAGGATTCTTCCAAGTCTGCTCCTAATGAAAAAAAATAACTTCCATTCTCTTCTGCCCATTTTTTAATTTTATTGGAGGATGTATGGGAATCCAATTGATCTGCTAATGACTCCCCAAAGATTTGTATAAAACTGACTCGGGTATCTATAACATGTTGTTCGACTTTTTGAAAATCCGCCTTCTGTGCAATGGTCATCTGAACTTGAGCCATACGTTCATCGTGAATCTCCTGAGCAATCGAATACTTATGTTGTAAAATTAATTCCCCGATTAGTTGCGGTCCATTTGACATATATTCATTCCTCTCTCTATCTGAAAAAAGTTGGATCTTGGAAGACTATAGATCTATTGTAACTTATTTACATTAATCAGGATAATAGTAACTGTTTTGCTGAAAAGATTGTTTTCAACAATCCGATCCGATAGTATGAATAAATATCTTATCAAAATCATCAAAAAACTTTAATTAACCCTCACAAAAAAGAGCACTATTATTTAATAGTGCTCTTCAAAATAAGAGTTATCTATGAAGCTTCACCTCTTAAATCCCTTTCGATATCCTCCAGACTACGTCCTTTGGTTTCAGGTACAAATTTCATGACGAATAAGAAAGCAAGTACCCCGATGCCTGCAAATATGACAAAAACCCACGCTGTTCCCAGGGCCCCTAGCATAATAGGGAAGAAAAGGGAGACAATCAGGTTGGCTAAGGAGAGTAATAGAGTTGTAAAGCCTGTGGCTGCTCCTCTCGCTTTAAGAGGGAATAACTCAGGCAGCATTACCCACACAACCGGTCCCCAGGTTGCTGAGAAAAACATGATAAACAATCCTAAGAATACCACGGTCATCCACGCTATGGCTGTGGTCAGTTCTGCTGTGAATAGTATAGTCGCAAGCACGGCGAGGCTGAGTGTCATTCCCACGTTTCCTATTAGTAGCAGTTTCTTGCGGCCTAATTTGTCGATCGTTGCAATAGCCACGAGCGTCATAAGGACGTTAACGATACCAATTCCCAGTGTACCTAAGATCGATGCTGCATTTCCCAGTCCGGCTTTAGTAAAAATAGTGGGTGCATAATAAATAACAGCATTGATACCGATAAGTTGCTGGAATACAGCAATTCCGCTTCCGACGAGCAGCATAGGGCGAACCCATTTTGATTTCAGTACATCCCAAGTACTTTCCTCGACTTCTTCAATCTTTTTCATTTGTTTAATTTCGTCATCAATTTCACTTTGCTGACGTGTGAGAGCCATGATTTTACGAGCCTCTTTTTCACGATTATGTTTGATGAGCCACCTGGGGCTCTCTGGCATGAACAGTACTCCGATCATTAAAATAAGAGCGGGTACTGAAGCAAGTCCAAGCATCCAGCGCCAGCCTTCAATGGGAGTGAAGGCGTAATTGACTAAGTAAGCGAGTACAATACCGATTGTGATCATCAGTTGGTTAAGAGAGGCAAGTGAGCCGCGCTGGTGTGTCGGTGCCATTTCAGATAAATAAACGGGCACAATGGCTGTTGAACCACCGACAGCTAAACCAAGAATGACACGCCCAGTAATCAGAATCGCAGCGTTAGGTGATAGAGCTAATACTAATGATCCTATTAAGTAGATGAGCGCAATGACAAATACTACGCGTCTCCTCCCGAAGCGGTCTGATACATAACCGCTCATTCCTGCGCCAACAATAGCACCAACGAGCAGAGAGCTCACAACTACTCCTTCAAGAAAGTTGGATAGCTGAATATCCTCATTAATGAATAGAAGCGCACCTGAAATCACTCCAGTGTCATATCCATACAATAAACCGCCTAAGGCGCCGAAGAAAAATATCCAGCCCTTACTTAAGTTCTTATTCATAGAATTTAACCACCTCTTTACAATTTGTTTGTCCAAATATTTTCCACCTAAGTGGAAATCGCAAACATGATTGTATGAATTTAACAAATATGTTGATAAATTAAGTAAAAGTTGAACAATAGTAACGGGGCAAGTTTTTAATAGAAGCTTGGAAATTTCGAGAAATAGGTAGAAGTAATTTTATAGGATGATAGCATTTTATTTTTATTTTTGTCTGGTCCTGTTCTTGAATAAACCCCTTCTGCTTAGCCAGCAGTTTGAATAGCTCGGTTATAAAAGTTTTCTGGATGTAAGTCCTATCATTTGCCTTATAGTGAACGGGGAGGGTTATGATAGGAGGGAAGCATATATCATAAAAGATGCAGGAGGATTTAATATGAAGTACACAGTTATCACAGGAGCCAGCTCAGGTATAGGTTATGAAGCAGCTCTGGCCTTTGCAGCGCGCGGGAAAAATGTAATCGTAATCGCTCGAAGAGAAGAAAAACTGGAAGAATTAAAAAGTGAGATCCAGAAAAATCAACCTGATGTAAATGTGATGGTGATGCCAGCAGATTTATCAGTATCAGAAAATGTTTATCAATTATATGAAGACCTTAGTGAGTTTGAATTAGAAACATGGATAAATAATGCTGGATTTGGTAATTTCGATCCTATAGCTGAACACGACCTCTCTAAAATAGAGAAAATGCTTCGATTAAACAACGAAGCTCTAACGATTCTCTCATCCTTATTTGTGCGGGATTATGAAAATAAAGCAGGAACCCAGCTTATCAATGTCTCCTCAGGTGGAGGATACACCATTGTGGCTAACGCAGTAACTTATTGTGCAACGAAGTTTTTTGTGAGTGCGTTTACGGAGGGACTAGCACAGGAGTTATCTGGTAAAGGAGCTGCTATGCAGGCGAAAGTACTCGCACCGGCAGCTACTGAGACGGAATTTATAAATCGTTCGTTTGATAATGATGAGCTGAAATACGAAGGAAATGTACCTCAATACCATACGGCTAAGGAAATGGCTCAATTTCTATTAGAATTATATGATAGTGATCAAGTAGTTGGAATCGTGGATGGAAAAACCTACGAGTTTCATTTGCAAGATCCCATTTATCCGTATGTTTCCCGCTCAACTGATTCAGATTAATGATTAAAAGAAAAGCGCAATTCAAACTCTGAATTGCGCTTTTTTACATACGAACAGGGGGAATAAGGATCATGAATAGCGAGTTAGACAGTATCTACCTTACATTTGCTCAAGAAGAATGCAAAGGTGTAAGCCGTTTATATGAAGTACTAGCTAGGAATATTTCCGAAGATGAGGATGTTCTGAAACTCTCTGAAAAAGCAAAGGAAGGACAGCCGGTACCTAATTTACTTTTTGGAGCTGTACATTATTTATTACTTCTAGGCAAGCCGCATAAACTTAAACATTTTTATAGAAGTATGACGGATCAGCCTAAGGATCCTGAAAACGTCTTTCCATATTTTAAGAATTTCTGCAGGATTTACTCGAATGAAATTGAATCACTATTGCAGACGAAATTGGTACAGACAAATGAAGTGCGGAGATGCGCCTATCTTTACCCTGTTTTTTGCGAAGTTCACCGTTTAACTAATAAACCACTAGCTATGATAGAGCTTGGCTCAAGTGCCGGATTACAACTGTTATGGGACCAATATTCATACGTATATGAAGGAGAAGAGGTATATGGAAACAGAAACTCATCGCTTCTTTTGTCTTCAGAAGTAAGAACAGGTACTGCACCTTTTTTATTAAAAACGTCACCACCTGCTGGTAAACGGATCGGAGTGGATCTGAATGTTTCAGATTTAACTAATGAAGATGAATATCTTTGGTTAAAAGCACTGATCTGGCCGGAGCATAATGACCGAAGGCTCCTTTTTGAGAAAGCTGCCTTACATTATGCGAAAAATCCTCCACAGCTCGTAGAAGGGGACGCTGTTGAACTTTTGGAAGACCTTGCCGCATCCGTACCCGAGAATGAAACCCTATGTATTTTTCACACCCATGTAGCCAACCAGCTTTCTCCTTCGATGAAAAAGGACTTACTCTATAGAATCCGACAAATTGGCAGACGAAGGAATGTATTTCATATTTATAATAATATGGATGATCAGAAGCTCCATGCAGACGCTATTATCAATCAAAAGGAACAGAGGCATACCATTGGACGGATCGATGGACACGGCCGCTGGTTTGAGTGGCAGCCTCCCCGTATCAGTTTTGACTAAATACTTTCACTTAAATTGGTGAATCTGCCCATAACACTCTGCACCCCTCAACATAAATTGATAGGAAAGCAGGGGGGGATGAGTGTGATGAGTCAGCAGGATGAGCAATTTCCAAAACTATTGAATGATGCCTTCCATAAAATCGTCCGATCAATGGATTCATACTTTAGTCAGTCCATAAAACAACTGGGGGATTTTTTACATGAGCATACCTTTCCAGTCACAGTACAGGAAATCAATAACGAGGTCATTATTCAAGCGCAGCTACCTGAAGCGGAACATAGTCAGATTGAATTAGAAATTATGGGGAACCATATACGGATTGCTGTTCACCATACAGAAGTTGCCGAGATGAGGAATGACCAACATCATCAATATCAAAGACAGCAGACCCGGCAGGTAATGGAACGGACGGTTGCATTGCCTTTCACCATTTCGGAAATAGACACACTTGCACATTTCGAAAATGGTATGTTGACGATTAAAACGCCAAAAAGAAATCCAAACAGTGGGTATATAGATATTAAGTAAAGCTTTTCCTCGGGGAAGGCTTTTTTCCATGGCTACAAATCTTAAAAAAGCCCACTTTTGGAAATTCATTACCAAAAGTGGGCTTTCGTTATGATTAGTAGTATGAAGAGATCATTAAGTACACAATAACTCCTGTTAAACTCACGTACAGCCAAATAGGCATGGTCCACCTTGCCATTTTACGATGCTTGTCTACTTTCATAGCGAGACCTCGGAACAGAGTGATCAAGGCCAGTGGAACAATGACAATAGCCAGTAAAATATGAGAAATAAGGATGAAATAGTAAATATACTGTAAAACCCCTTCGCCTCCATAAGGTGTGGAAGAAGACATAGAGTGATACGTTAGGTATGAAACCAGAAAAAGGGCTGTAGTTGTAAACGCTGCAAAAATAAAACGCTTATGCCACATCACATTTTTACGAATGATCATAAAAAGCGCAGCCAGTAAAAAGACAAAAGTAAATGAATTTAATATCGCATTCAAAAGGGGAAGCAGCTTAATGTTGAAACCAGTCCCACTTTCTATTTCAGGAACAAACAATAAAGCTAACACAATGAGATTGATCGCTATGGAAAGACCAATCACCCATGGAACATAATTAAAATCCTTTTTTAACTCCATTATGATACACCACCTCAAAAAACAAGTCATATTAAGTATATCGAAATAAAGCATCCACTTCATTAAGGAAAAGGCGGAAAAGGTGACGATAATGTTACATATCAGTATTTAAAAAGGAATTCTTTAAAAGGAATGGTTAGCCCATATAAAGTTTTGAGTATAAACAACCTAAAAGTAGAACTTAAAAAAAGAATGCGGATCATTATATCTTATTTGCAGGCGAAAGGGGCAGAGTATGAAGTTTGAAAAGAAAATAGGATTTAGCAAGAAAGAGAAAGGGGTTTTCACTGTTGTGTTTATCACACTATTTACAGGTTTATCTTTGTAGTTGTACGTAGTGTGAACCTGTAAATGGAGGTATCCTTTTTTCATCGTTCTTATAATCAGGTGTTATTACCTTACATAATCTTTGTGGGTTCGCAGAAACTAAGTTAAAAATGAACCGGGTGATGGCAGATGACATTATACAGGCTGGGCTATGTGGCTATGAGCGTAAATCTTCAAAATGCTTCCCCCTCTCAAACAATGACGTATAAACGGTTTTCAGCGGTTCGAGACCGAGAAGCAGCGGTTAGAAAACTTGAGCGCCTTGCTCAATCCAATATACAGAATTGTATAAGGCTCTTAAAGCATAATAAAACTCATGATATTGAATTCTTCAGGTTAAGCTCCCGCCTGGTACCGCTTGCTACTCACGAAGATTTAGAAAAGTGGGATTACCTGTCAGCTATTAAAGAGGATCTTAGCGAGCTTGGAGGTTTAGCTGAAAAATGGGGGATAAGACTTGATTTCCATCCCGACCATTTCGTGGTCATGAATTCAATTGATAAAGAAATTTTTAAGACTTCTATGAAGGTTTTAAAGTATCACTACCTTTTACTGTACCAAATGGGCCTTGATCCAACTCATCGATGTGTGATTCACCTGGGAGGAAGATACCAGGATAAAGAAAAATCACTGGAACGCTTTATAGACAACTGGGCCTTCGTGCCGAAGGGTATTCAGAAGATGATTATGATTGAAAATGACGACACATCGTATACACTTGAAAATTGTTTGTACGTTTGTGAGAAGTTAAATATCCCCCTTGTTTTTGATATCCATCATCATCTTGCCAATTATGACAACGAACAGTGGGATTACCACTGGGGACGTGTTTTACATACATGGTCCCGTTCCCCCTTACCCGTTAAAATGCACATTTCCAGTCCAAAAAGTCAGCACGAGTTTAAAAGTCATGCAGATTTTGTTGATGTGAAATTATTTCTAGATTTTGTTAAAAAAACTACCGGGTCAACCGATCAAATTGACTGTATGATCGAAGCTAAAAAGAAAGACGAAGCACTTTTTGAGTTAGTAGGGGAATTAAAGAAACATCCGAATGTGATGATGGAGAGCGAAAGTACATTTAGGTGGAAAGCAGATTGAGAATAAGTATGTAGCAGCTAAAGGAAACAAATAGAGGGGGGGTTCTTTTTTAGAAGAGATGAAATGCCGAACCCTGAATCAAAAAAAGCATGAGGCCGAGGCCTCATGCTTTTAATTAGTTTGTAATTTTTTCTGTTTGCGCGCTTTTTCTTTTTCAATTTGCTTACTTCTAAGCTGACCGCATGCTGCATCTATATCTGTACCATGTTCGGTACGGACACCGCATTTAATTCCGCGGTCCATCAATGTCTGATAAAAGGTAAGAATGGATTCTTTCTCACTACGTTCATACGGGTTATCCGCTACAGGATTGTAAGGAATCAAGTTTACGTAAGAGAGATGCTTTTTATTTTGCAGAAGATCAGCGAGTTCTTCAGCTTCTTTCTTATGGTCATTAACATCTTTAAGCAAAATGTATTCAAACGTGATCCGCCGGTTTGTTTTTTCAAGGTAGTAGTCAATGGCCGGCATTAGCTTCTCAAGGGGGTACGCCCGGTTAATTTTCATAATCTGAGTTCGTAGATTGTTGTTTGGCGCATGAATGGAAAGCGCTAAGTTGATCTGGATTCCTTCGTCGGCAAACTCGTACATTTTCGGTGCAATCCCACTTGTAGAAACTGTAATGTGACGAGCGCCGATGGATAGACCTTTTTGATCGTTGACAACCTTAAGGAAGTCGATCAAGTTATCATAGTTATCGAATGGTTCACCTATTCCCATTACAACAATGTGGCTGACACGTTCATCATTTTCCTGTTTGTCAAGGTGCTGCTGCACCTGCATAATCTGCTCGACAATCTCACCGCCTGATAGATCACGGTTTTTTTTCAGTACGCCACTCGCACAGAAGGAACACCCGATATTACATCCTACCTGTGTCGTTACGCATACAGATAACCCATAGTTAAATCTCATAAGAACAGTTTCTATAATATTTCCATCATCTAATTTGAACAGAAATTTGACCGTTCCATCTTGTGATTCTTGTTTTATTTCCTCGGTTAACGTTTCAATTGTAAAATGTTCCTGTAGAAGATCAATACAAGATTGGTTCACATTCTTCATCTGAGAAAAATCAGTTATACGCTTTTGATAAAGCCAGTTCCAGATTTGTTTGGAACGGAACTTTTTCTCACCGTGCTCTGTGACCCAGTCCGTCAATTGATCAAACGTTAAACCATAAATGGATGGTTTCATAAATACGCTCCTCTTTAAAAAAGTTCACTATTTCTATCATAATGGATACAGCTTCAACTTACAACCTTCCACTGAATGTTATAATTTTTGCTTAATTAAAGACTCTGTTAAACTTACGCGTTGTTTCTAAGGTAAAGCTCCCGATACTGGAAGGCTCAGTTTAGAAATATTGGGGTCCGTTGCAAACAATAGATGGGGGCGGCTACGAAACAACTCGTCTTGTTTCATCACCCCGAAAGACACTCGAGACATAAG
>NZ_JBAPTY010000233.1:0-1749 GCF_049282395.1 Halobacillus sp.
GGCGACAACCATTTCATTGCTATCGCTGCTTGATTCTGGTTTTGATTTGCTGATTTTCACGACAGTCAGTGGAATCGCACTTGCTGGATTCACACCCATGTTTCTGGCCTGTGCCGTTATCGCTTTAATCGGTGTTTCCATTCCAATCCGACCGAAACGAATAACCTTTGATAGGTGAAAACTATTCATTGTCCATAGAAAACAGCCACTTCCTGAAGGAAAGGCTGTTTTTTTATGTAATTATTGTAGGACTTAAGTATACAGTATAAAAGTCTTCGTTACTCATTGGGGATTAACATATAAACTTCACGCACTGATTATTACAGCAAAATAACATCACATTATTACGAATCGTGTAATATTCTCTTCCAATCCGCTATTTTCACCGCGGTTTATCTGTTACACTTTAACGCTTTAAATTCGCTTCTGGGCACTATTCATTATTTTTAGAAAATTAAAAATAATATATTGATTAATTTTGTAATTTTGGTAGATTTGTAAATGTAGCTTATTTTTACAAAATGTGGAGGGAGACATTAATTTGAAGAAAATGGGGAGAATGATCACATCTGCTTTAGCTCTTACATTAGCCTTCGGGCCCGTAAGTGCGAGTGCAGGCACAGTAAATCAAGATGCAGGCGAAGATTTACATAAATCACATTCGCATGAGGGATCACCTTTTGATCTTGCGATTGCGAATGATGAAAAGCTAATTGAGATGTTGAAAGAGGACGGAAAAATTGCTCCGGATGCAAGTCCTTCAGAAGCTCAAAAAGGATTAAACAAATTCTTAAAAGCTAAATCGGAAGCAGCTAAGAAGGATAAAGGCGAGTTAAATGAAGAAGCCAAGGAAGCAAAAGAAAAACTCCAGGG
This sequence comes from Halobacillus sp., assembly GCF_049282395.1. Classification (NCBI taxonomy): domain Bacteria; kingdom Bacillati; phylum Bacillota; class Bacilli; order Caryophanales; family Bacillaceae; genus Halobacillus; species Halobacillus sp. The sequence goes on from NZ_JBAPTY010000233.1 coordinate 874, forward strand.
CGAAATGAAAAACAACAGCTTAACCAATGGAAAAGGAAATAAACTGGGGCAGGCGAAGAAAAATGCACCAGCTTCCGTAAAAGAAGAAGCTTATGATGGCGAGATGCGTACGGACAAAGTACTGGTACTGCTCGTTGACTATCCGGACAAGCCTCATAACACTATGACAGCTGACGAAACGGATATGTACTATGATGGCGAAAACGCTTATTCCAGAGACCATTATCAGGACATGCTGTTCGGTGAAGGTGGCTGGGAAGGTCCAGACGGTGAAACGTATGATTCTATGAAACAATATTACGAACAGCAATCCGGAGGCAGTTACTCTGTCGAAGGGGAAGTAGCTGGATGGTACACGGCAAGTCAACCAGCAGCAGCCTATGGCGGAAACTATCCGACAGAAGATGACAGCGACGTCAATGCTCGCGGTCTTGTGAAAGAAGCGCTTACCGCAGCTGCAGATGATGATTCTGTTAATATAGCTGACTACGACCAATGGGATCGTTATGATCTTGATGGTGATGGAGACTACCTGGAACCAGACGGGCTTGTTGACCACCTGATGGTTATCCACTCCGGCGTAGGTGAAGAAGCAGGCGGAGGATCCCTAGGTTCTGACGCTATCTGGTCGCACCGCTGGAATCTGAATGGAGTAACTCCAATTAGCGGCACGGAAGCTACGGTTGATTATTGGGGCGGATCTATGGCAGCTTACGATTATACAATTGAGCCAGAAGACGGAGCAGTAGGGGTCATGGCCCACGAATTTGGCCACGACTTAGGGCTGCCGGATGAGTACGATACGCAGTATTCCGGTGCTGGTGAGCCAGTCAGTTACTGGTCGATTATGGCGAGCGGAAGCTGGGCAGGAGATAT
>NZ_JBAPTY010000234.1:0-2377 GCF_049282395.1 Halobacillus sp.
CCGGGGTGGCGGAGGAAACGACGAGACTCCCGCGGGAGAAGGAGCGAGGCGAGACCCCACAAGGAGTGTTAACGACTGAGGAGGCTTGCCAGTTCCCCCGCAGGAAAGCGAGTTGTTTCTGTAGCCGCCCTCATCCTTTCTTGGCAACGGACCCGAGTTATCTCAAAACTGAGTCTTCAAGTAATGGGAGCTTTTCTTGAAGAACACTAGAGATTTAGCAAAGTCTTTTTGTAAAGAATAGACCTTTCATTTTTTAGACTAATCTAATTTGTTTGAGAATTAGGGTTACTTATATTACACTTTATGCAATCTATAGAAATCATAGGAGGAAGTTACGAATGTGGAATGACGTCTTTCAAGCAATTGATGAACAATATGAACAAATGGTTCAAACCCGCAGACATCTGCACCAGCATCCTGAAGTCTCTTTCTATGAAGAAGAAACTGCCCAGTACATTGCAGATACATATAAACGTTTAGGGGTTCCCTACGAAAAAAAAGTAGGCGGTAATGGAGTGCTCGCTACACTTGAAGGTGGAAAACCTGGAAAGACAGTAGCCTTAAGAGCGGATTTTGATGCTCTTCCGATACAGGAAGAAAACGATCATCTTGAATTCAAATCCCAAAACGACGGGGCTATGCATGCATGCGGTCACGACGGCCATACTGCAGCTCTGCTGGGTCTCGCCGAAGCACTTGTCCCTTTTCAAGAAGAGCTTCCCGGCACAGTGATCTTTCTGCATCAGCACGCCGAAGAGTATGCCCCCGGTGGAGCCAAGCCAATTGTGGAATCCGGAAAACTCGATCAGATCGACGCTGTATTCGGTACTCACTTATGGGTCAACACGCCCACTAATGTCATTGAAACAGCGAAAGGACCCTTCATGGCCGGAGCAGACCGTTTTGAAATTGTAATCCAAGGTAAGGGCGGGCATGGAGCACAGCCGCACCAGACGAAAGATGCGATTGTCATTGCCTCTCAGCTCGTCACTTCTTTACAGCAGGTGGTCAGCCGCAGAGTGGATCCACTAAAAACAGCTGTCTTATCTGTAGGAACATTTGAAGCAGGCCACACATTTAACATTATTGCCGATTCGGCTAAGTTGACTGGTACAGTCAGAACGTTTGATCCTGAAGTACAACAGCTGATCATTGAAGAAATGGAAAAAATTATAAAAGGTACATGTACGGGCTATGAAGCCGACTATTCCTTTAATTATGAAAAAGGCTATCCGCCAGTAGTCAACCACGAAGCAGAGGCCGAACTTGTCCTTCAGCGTTCTCACGAAGCAGACAACAGTCTCCGCACGCAAGAGGTGGAGCCGGTGATGGCTGGTGAAGATTTCGCTTATTATCTACTGGAAAAGCCCGGCGCTTTCTACTTTACCGGAGCTCAAATTCCCGAGCATTATTATCCGCACCATCATCCGAAGTTTGATTTTGATGAAAAAGCGATGAACCATGCCGCGAAAACTTTATTGCAGGCTTACCGAAGCTACCAGGAAAAGCACCAGAATTCTTAACTATTCAGCAAACGGAGGCGGCTGGCATTTTTAGTCGTCTCCCCTAAATGCTGAAGCAGCCTTCCATTTGCGATAAAACCCACAGCAGCTCCTATTCCCGGAAAGAGCTGCAGCAATTTCACGAAATCCAATGTATCCCGGTATTCAATCTGCAGCGTTTTCCAATCAATTTGTTTACGGCTTTGTGGAATCTGCTCCCAGTCCAATACCACATCTTTCATAGACCTCCTGGCATCATCACTGGAAAAAGCCAGCATGAATACATTCAGCAAAAATACTTTTTCTTCATATGAATCCACATTAAACCCATAAAGTTGTCCTGCATCAAACAAGAACTTCATTTTGATACTAAGGAACAAAGGAAAATCTGCCAAACCGAGCCAAAATCCGCCGAAACCCGTTCCTGCTCCCTCAAAAGCTGCAGTCTGTTTATACTGCTTTAAAATTTCCTCTAACCTTTGTTCTCTTTCCTCTAAAGTCCATTCAGGATTTACTTCCAATGGACGAACATACTCAGAAGTTGTAAGAGCTGTTTCAATCATCCTTCGAATACTTTCTGTCACCACGTTATGGACTTTGTCCGGGATTTTGGTGTTAACAGCCGCCTGGACTCTTTTCGATTGCCTCTGCATTAAAGATGATCTTTTTTCTAAAGAACGTCTCCAGCGTAAAGCTTCCTTAAGCGCTTTTTCTTCATAGTTCACAAGTAACACCCCTCTTCATTCAGATATCTTCATCATACAATTAAACACACTTCAAAGCCTCCGAAGCAGAACATCCATAAATTAATGAAACAGAAATATATTACTCAACATTCTATCTACCTTTTCACAAATACCTTATTAAACAATAGG
>NZ_JBAPTY010000235.1:0-4272 GCF_049282395.1 Halobacillus sp.
CTGGTGGGGAAATGGCGAGACTCCCATGGGAGAAGGAACTAGGTGAGATCCCGCAGGGAGTGAAAACGAGCGAGGAAGCTCACCGTTCCCCCATAGGAACGCGAGTTATTTCCCCGCCAGCCTCCTCCTCATATCGTAACGGTCCCAATTTATCTCGAAACTGAGTCTTCAACAATCCGGCCCTATTGAGTAATAAGCCTCTTATGAAAATTAACAATTTAATAGAGCCTTCCTTAATGTGGAGGTTACTTCAACAAATACTTGCCCTCATTACATAAATGCGCAGAGTGTGAAAAATTGTAAGATTCTCTGGGTGAAAGAAGAGATTTGAGGAGTTAAAGGGGGAATATGAGTGGTTAAGCAAAGAGAACTAAAAGAACACTTGTATGATTTAGAGACAACTCTACTTAAGGGTGAAGTTCGCAAATCTGAAAAACTTTTAAATGAGTTATTAGCAGATGACTTTGTTGAATACTCAAGTACAGGTGAAATTTATGATAAAGAAAATATTTTGAAGCGTTTACCATCTGAAGACGATCCAGGGATCATCATGCGTAACTTTGAGACAAAGTACCTTTCCCCAACCTCTGTACTAACTACTTTTAAGATATTTATAGAAAGTAAACAGCAACACTCTTTAAGAAGCTCTGTCTGGACATATAATGACAAAAAATGGCAAATGACATTTCACCAGGGAACGGTTACGAACTATTAAAGAGTATCCCGGGCTTTCTGTAACTTCTAGTCTGCTCTTAAATTGAATGTTTCTTTTTTTCCATTCCAGCGAATCACTACAGGAATAATAGTATCTTCGTTAAAAGTCATACATCCAGAACATTGAATAGAAGTTTCAATTGGTTGATCAAGAAGGATTTTTTCTTCATTTAAAATAGTTCCTCCTTCATTAATGTTTAAAGTGAAGGTTTCTACTTCAGTCATTTCTCCATTTAATAATCGAAACGAATAGGTACCATTCATACTGGAGTCGTCTCTTGAAAGTTGAAGCTGTCCTGTCCAATGGCCGCTCTCACCTTCATACGTAATATAAGCATCTCCGTTACCTTGCGTACAAGCTGTAAGAAATACTAAAGATAATACTGCCAAAACAAAATTTTTCAAAACATTCACCCTCATTCTTGAAGTTAATGATCATCACTTCCTTAAGCACAATCTATTAATAATGCCTGATCTTCCATTCGTCCTTTATTCAAATAATCATTATATATAGGTTATCAAAGATTCAATAACGAAAAACACAAATAAGACAAGCTTTCATGTTTTAGAGAAAACGATTTAGATACTGGCAGCTTCATAAACGTGTAGAAGGTTACGAATCAGTAAAGATTTCCTGATTATAGCGTGAATGTACAAGTCCCCGTCTGTAATCGCTAAAAAGGAGTTGTCCATTTGACGATAAAAAGAACGAAGCAATTTTCAAAGAGCTTCTTATTCCTATTATTTGTGTGTATATTTACAGAGTGCAGTAATAAATCACCAGAAGCGGACGTAAACAAAACCAAATGCTCTGATGGCTGCATAAGGTGATCGTCCTTTATTGAAAATTAATGCTGTCCCTTATGTGCCTGGAGATAGGAATACTTAACATTCTTTAAATGATTCTGTGTCTTAAGAGTTCGATGTATGATTGAAATAACTGGAAGTTACAAGGGTTGAAGCTTCCATAAAATAATGAGGTGGTCATGTGCTAAGGATTATTCGATTTATTCTGGCTATTATAGTCGTGTTTCTTTCCAGTTATGGATTACTAACAGATGAATCTGCTTATTTACTTCCATATCTAATGATGTTGTTAGCATCCCTTTCGTTAGTCATGGCGCTTGAAGAATTTAAGAAAACTCGCAATTCCGTGATGGGCTATATATTTATAGGCATATCATTATTGTGTCTTACTACTGTAGTAGGTCCTTTTTAACGGGGTGTAATATTATATTGGGAAAGTAATGAAGTGTTCAATTTTTATAAGGGTTTAAGGAGTTTCCTTGAGGGCTGGCTGTGAATCCTTCTTCCTGTTTGCCAATAAAATAATCCTCTAGTTAAGAACTAGAGGATTAAAAAAAGATTAACTGGACTTCTTCCAATAAGCGGCATCTTTATTAGAACGGGTTGGCGGGAAAGTGTCTCCGCTACTCAGTTCAATATGTTTTTCATCTTCCGTTACGTTATTCTCATATCCTTCATTTACTAAGCCATCAAATTCATACGTGCCATTTTCAGGTGCTTTTTCTCCAGTTTTGAAACGATCTGCCATAATTGAAAACTCCTTTTTTATTTATTATTCTTACATAGCAAATGCACCCCTTATTAGGAACTTGAAACCCATATTATCCAATTTTTTCAAGAAGAATGTGCTATGAAAAATAAAGAGTAAAAAAGCTCTGCATATGCCCCTTACTCGAGAAGCTGAGAGCACTGCGGACTGCGCGCAAACCCTCATAAGATAGTGCTGCGTCTTCAAGCGTTCAGTAGTTCATTTCTAAAGTGAGAGCCCTATGTAATGAAGAAAAGATTATGGTTTGCTTTTATCTGTAAGAAAAAGTGTTTCATATGTTAGGATAATAATGAAGATTTTGTAAAAATAACTAGGATCAGTGTGGTGGACAAGAGGGGACGCAAAATAAAAATGGCAAGCGTGCTAAGTGGAGCATTTGTAGGCATGGCAGTCATTGGAAAAGTTATGTATGACACGAATGTATTCAAACGCAAAGAGATACAGATTACTCATAAAAAAATAACGGAAGGCAGTCGGTTGAGAATATTGCAAATGAGTGACTTACATAATAAAGTGTTTGGAAGAAGCAATAAGAAGCTCCTTCAGACTATTGAAGAAGCAGAGGCTGATATGGTGGTGATCACCGTAGATCTGATAGACCGGAATACGAAACAATGGACTCAGGTCTTTTCTTTAATAGAGCTTATCGTCAGTGTGTACCGACATGTATTTTACGTTACCGGCAACCATGAGTGGGATCATCCTCTAACCCATCCTTTTTTGGAGGGGCTGAAAGAAAGACGTGTCACGGTTTTAAGAAATGAACATGTGGCTCTTCATATAAACGATAGCCTTAGAATTAATGTTGTAGGAATCGACGATGTTAATTCTAATCGGGAGAAAGTAGGCCAAGCCTTCGATGGGATCGATCAGCAGTTTTATACGATCCTGCTCTCTCACTCACCTGATTTTGTAAACGAATATAAAGAGAAACCGGCCGACTTAATACTGAGCGGGCACACTCACGGAGGGAAAGTGAGAATTCCGTTTCTCGGCTCACTTGTGGCACCGGGACAGGGATTATTGCCAGCGTATGACCAGGGTATATACCGGACTGGTTATAACCAGCTTCTTTATGTTGACAGAGGTCTTGGAACAAGTGTCGTGCACGTACGTTTTTTTAATCAAAGTCAGATAAGTTTAATGGAGGTTACTCATAAAGACTGAGATGTAGAGGTGTCATTCACTATGAACAGTCAGTGAGGTTAGCTATTTATTGTAAGGAAGGAAGAAGGAGAAATGGTCAAAAATATCATCACAGGAGTCGTAGCTGCCTCCCTGGTATCCACCTACAGTTATCATATCAGCGGTACAGACATGTCTACGATTTTTGTCTTTTACGTAGCTGCTTTCTGGTTTATTGCCAGCGGGCTCGGTTTGAAAGCTTTGCAGAAACAATTGAAATGGAAGAAAACGTACGGGGTAAATCTCTCAGTCTATTCTCTCGCAGGGGGATTAATTATGATCGCTCTGCTGTTTGGTGTGCATGTGTTTGATCTAGCCTCAGGTGGAAGTCTGGATGCTTTATACTTTAGTGATATCAGCAGTATGTTTGGAACAGGAGTGGTGTGCGGCTTTACTTATTTTCACCTGCACCTGCTTGTGAGCGCAGCAGTAGCTAAAATAGGAAGTCAATACCGATACACACAATCATAGATAAGGAATGACCGGCAGAATCATAACATTCTGCCGGTTTTTCTGTTAATGGAAGCTTAAAGCTACTTCCCAGTCATAAAAAGCTAAGCTAAAGGGCCGTTTAGTTGAAGACTCAATTTCGAGATAAACTGGGTCCGTAACTTAATAGGTATAGGGGCTGGTGGGAAAATAACTCGTCTTGTTCCATCACCCAGACACTCGAGCCATAAGCCGCTCATCAACGGATTGAAAAAACGCAATCCTTTTGATGGTCGGCTTATGCTGGTCGTGTCTTTCGGGGTGATTCACATTTGAACACTTTCCTATGGTCCTACACGACGTAGGGT
>NZ_JBAPTY010000236.1:0-2662 GCF_049282395.1 Halobacillus sp.
ATAATCGCAAAAGCAGAGGTACCTAAATAGTAAAGAAATACCTTTCCTCCCATTCTTCCAAGATTGCCAATATTCGTCTGGTTTACCCCGACAATCAGGGTCAGTAAGATTAATGGAATAATGATAAACCGAAGCAGACGAAGCAATAGATCACCAAACGGAGCTAAAACAGAAGCGTCTTCTCCAAAAATAAGTCCGATAATAATACCAAGAATAAGAGCGGCGGTGATTTTTTTAATTAGAGACGTTTGCACGTATTTGTTCCACAATGATTTCATCGTGTACCTCCTTTATTCAGCAGGCGGTTGCCTGTTTTAATCCTGACTAAAATACTACATATTACCTGAATACAATAAGACATTGCACCATATGTGTCAAAACTAATGCTTTTCAATGGAATTCGAAGCTTTTAGGAGGCTCATGTAAGAGTATAACCATAAAGGGTTTACGACATGAGTGGCCCTGTTAATAATCAAGCACCTGTGTGTATTTTTTTGTTCTTTTAACAGGTAAGGTCACGATACTGTCAGACTCAGTTGCGGACCTGCATGATGCCTGTCCTCTGGAAAGCGTTGCTGTCTTAGTTCACTCCTCCCTTTTTTGATAACGGATTCGAATGATCTCCAAATTGATTCTCTCCTCAATGAAACTCTAAGAAAGAGTATCCACACCAGCCTATCCAAAAGTTACTTTCAGGTAATAAAAGGGAATTCAGTTTATATGGAATTAAATAAGGAGAGGATCGTTTTGCCAAATCAAAGACCTGTAGTTGCTCTTACGGGAGCGAGTGGTTATATAGGAAATAATCTAATGGATAAGTTGACCGAACACGCGGATATCATTGCTTTATCAAGAAGCGGAGATAATAAAGAGGACAGTGAAAACGTGACATGGCGCTCCTGTGACCTCTACTCTATGGCAGACGCTGAGAAAGGGCTTGAGGGAGCGGACATTGCCGTGTACCTTGTGCATTCCATGATGCCTGGAGCTAAGCTGACTCAGGGATCTTTTCAGGACATGGACGTTATTCTAGCGGATAACTTTGCCCAGGCAGCTAAAAAGCAAGGGGTTAAACAGATCATTTACTTAAGTGGAATCATTCCGAAGAGTTCTAAATCTTTATCGAGGCATCTAAAAAGCAGGCAGGAAGTCGACCAGATCCTACGTTCTTATGGTGTTCCAGTCACCACAATCAGAGCAGGACTTATCGTAGGTCCAAAAGGATCCTCATTTCCAATTCTGAGAAAATTGGTGAAGAGACTGCCGGTTATGCTTCTGCCGAAATGGACCAAGACAGAAACGCATCCTGTCGCTTTACCAGATGTATTGAATGCACTTGATCAAAGTGTGGACAAAGAGGAATTAAAAGACCGGTCGATTGATGTAGGCGGTCCGGAAGTCATGACGTACCGGTCCATGATGCTGAAAACCGCTCAAGTGATGGGGAGAAACCCGAAGCTGTTCGATCTTCCGTTTATGACGGTGAGATTATCACGCTTATGGGTAACTTTAGTGGCCGGTGCACCTAAGGAAATTGCTTATCCGCTGATTGAAAGTCTTACGCATCCGATGACGACGCACCCGGAGAATGAAGTGCCTGGGATCAGCCGGGGTTCGATAACATTTGAAGAAGCAGCAAGGGATGCGCTTGAAAAGGAAAAACAAAGTGAAGGAAAAAGCACTAAAAAAACACCGAACCTGGATATTCAGCATGACGTCCGTTCCGTTCAGCGAATTATTGTTCCCGCTGGTAAAGATGCCAATTGGGTAGCCCAGCATTATGTGAAATGGCTGGAAGACAAATTGAATCCGTGGATTACCACAACCGTAGATGAGAATTTAAATTGTCGCATCGGCTTTTCCTTTTCAGACTCGTCCCTGCTGAAGATGAGTTACTCTCATGAGCGGAGCACGTCGAGCCGTGCGCTTTATTACATTACGGGGGGCGGTCTTTCGGACAACCAGAAGAATATGAGAGGGCGGATGGAGTTCAGGCAGATCCCCGGGACTCACGAAGCCATTGTGGCTATTCATGATTTCATGCCATCTCTTCCGTGGTTCTTCTATAAGTACACGCAGGCTAAAGTCCATTTGCTGGTCATGGCCATGTTCAGCAAACACTTAGAGCGGATGGAAGATCGTTCGCAGGAAGATGTGAACAGGAACTTTATTACGGAATAGCCCTCCTTCCAATTCTCATGTATAAATGATCCTGAATTTCAAAGCCTAAACCGAAGAGGCAATTATTTTGAAAGGGTGATCATCAAATGAGTAAGAAGGACAAAAAGCCGGATAATCAGTTTAAAGAAAATAAAAACAAAGGCGAGAAAAGAAACGGCCGGCTGGCTCAGTTCAAAAACCATAGTACGGAGTTTGGGATGGCTGACAATGAATATATCGATAAAGACCGATTACCAGATCGGGATCCATCTGACATGTAAAGAGGGCGTAGGCCCTCTTTTTTTTAGTAGGCTCTGATAAAGTTTATTGTTGATTTTTCATAAGAGGCTTATTACGCAAAAGGGCCGTTTAGTTGAAGACTCAGTTTCGAGATAATTTGGATCCGTTGCCGAAAATTTGATAAGGGAGGCTGCGGAAACAACTCGCTTTCCTGCGGGGGAACTGGCAAGCCTCCTCAGTCGTTAACACTCCTTGTGGGGTC
>NZ_JBAPTY010000237.1:0-3925 GCF_049282395.1 Halobacillus sp.
CTTCTATAATACGTTATTTGATGAGAATGCGTCGTGCCATGTAGCACTTGGTAAAGGTTTACCCATAGCATTAGAGGATGGACCAGTAATGAGTAAAAAGGAATTAGCGGAGCATGAATTAAATGAGAGCCTGATTCATGTGGACTTTATGATTGGAACCGCAGACCTCGATATCGATGGTGAAACAGAATCCGGTGAGCTCGTTCCGGTTTTACGAAACGGAAATTGGGCATTTTAAATTTAATTATAAACGTGCACTAGTTTATCTTGATATCGAGTCTTCACGTATAGAAGGCGATTGTTCAATATGAACGATTACTTTTCATTTACCGGCAGGATTGTAGAAAATTCAGTAGATGACGTATAGGATATAGAACAAAGAAAAAACCTGGGGGAGATTGAGTGAAAAAGCATTTGTATCGGCGTATTATTAGCTTCCTTAGTTCTCCATGGATCGGAAAGTTTATTCTGAGAGCTAGCCGTTCTCCTCTCAGTAGATGGCTCATTCTCCCATTCGTGAAAGTTCTGAAGATCCAAACGGACGAATTAGACAAAAATATAAAAGAATTTACTTCATTAGAAGATTTTTTTGTTAGGAAACTGAGGGCAGGTGCACGACCTGTAAAGGAAGGTAAGAAAGAAATTGTAAGTCCTGTCGATGCTAAAGTAGAGCAATTCGGAGAGATAAAGGGTACGGCATTTAAGATAAAAGGAATCCCTTATTCAATTGATGATCTATTAGAGAATAAAGAAATGATAGAACGCTTTCAAGATGGTTTATTTATTGTTCTGTACCTTAGTCCGCAAGATTATCATCGAATTCACTCTCCCGCAGATGGTGTCGTTACCAAGCAGTATGAGCTTGGTGGAAAGTCCACCCCTGTTAATAAGTGGGGAATGACCTTAGGAAACTCTCCAATTTCAACTAATTACCGAATTGTCACGGAATTAGAACAAGATGATGGGATGTATATCGCTCTCGTAAAGATAGGAGCCATGTGGGTTAACACGATTCAACTATCTCATTCCATTGCGTACCTGAAAAAAGGGGAAGAAGTTGGCTTCTTTAATTTTGGTTCGACCGTTGTACTATTGTTTGAAAAAAGAAAGGTCAGTCTCAATGAAAGGGTAAAGCGCGAATCCTTTATTAAAGCCGGAGAGCCTTTAGCGAATAAAACAAACGTTAAATTCTAGCCTAACAAAAACATTCTCTACCTGGGCTTACGAGTAATCTTCAGGTACAGAGTAACCTTGCTGGAAACCAGTGAGCCTTGTGGATGGAACAAGTCTTTTAGTTTAGTGGGCTTTAATATAATAAGTAATCGGATTGTAGGCCGGAGAGATGTTATGAAGAAAGAGTCAATTTGAGTAAAAGTACACGTACTACTTCGCCTAACTGTTGATAAAGCAAAAGACTTCGCAAATATATATAGAAATTTAGACTTAAAGTAATGGGGGACGAATCTTTAATAAAGAGAGGCGTCTCCTTTATTTTATTCCATTTTATATCCAGTACCATTTGGTACATTCTTCTTGAAGTAATAGATATTGATCTCATGTTAGAATCCACACTTAGAGTTAGCTTCTGGTATTATCATTACTTATTTGGTATTAAAGTTATGAGAGTGATGAGAAAGGGGTATATACGATTAAAAGATTTATCGAATATTTGAAGGAAAAATTAGAAAGGGTAAGAGGTGATTTTAGAGAAGGTATAAAGCACTTTAGGATAACGTGGTGGCTGTGGAAATTTAAAGCGATCCTATCCATAGTTATAATTTTCAGTCTCATAACCGGAAGTTATCTTATTGAATTAACTGGGGAGAGTCCAGAATATGTTAGCGGGTACTTTTTAGGGATTGCTGGCATTATTTTATTTTTGAGTTGGTTGTTTAGTAAAAGAGTAAAACAGTTAATTCCTAAGCAAGAAGTTAAAAAGTTTTTGTTTGTTTTTCTAGTCACACTCGCTCCATTTACTTTAGTTGGAATAGTATATTTAATCCTGGAAGTCATAGATTACCCTTTACCATGATATTCGCCAATAAGAAATTTTAAAAAGGCCTTATTGAGTTTAGCTTGAATATAGATAAAAGTGATTTTATAGGTAATCCAATTTTATTAATTAAGGAGATGTCTACATGACTTCAAATAAAAATATGAGGATATGCGATAAAGGGCACAGATATTATAAAAGCAGCGATTGTCCAACTTGTCCAATCTGTGAAAACGCACGAAAACCTGAAAGTGGATTTCTCTCATTACTTGCAGCACCAGCCAGAAGAGCCTTGGAAAACAAAGGGATAACTTCTTTGAGGATTTTATCAACATACAGTGAAGAAGACGTTTTGAAATTTCATGGCATGGGTCCATCGTCATTGCCGAAGCTGAAATCAGCTTTGAAAGAGGAAGGATTATCGTTTAAGAAATAACATTCCTTATTCTGTGTCCAAGTGTAATTTTGTAATGGATTTCGAGTTAACTTAATCAATTAATTAGCGCATATTTTCAAGTTTTGTTCTTGGAGATGATTATAATTGAAAAGCGGAGGGATCTAGTTCAGGAAGGAGTACGGGAACTTCGAGATCTGTATTACTAATTTCCCTCACGATGGCAGGAATAAAACGGGCCTCCTTACGAACACTATAAAGAAAAGGGGGTGGCCTTGTGAAAACAGCGATTATCGGAGCAGGACTTGCCGGTCTTTCATGTGCCGTGACATTAGAAAAACATGGACATACTGCTGATATTTTTGAACACCAAAACGAAATAGGTTTTCGCTATGACATTGCGCAATTAATAACGCCTATTCTTCACGCACCCATCAATGACTCGGTCAAATACTTTTCTGAAACATATGATATCCACTTAAAGCCAACCAGCAATGTACAGAAAATATATGTCCATTCCGAAAACGAATCTGCCTATGTGGAAGGAAATATCGGTTTTATCAATATGCGCGGCGAATATGAGGAGTCCTATGAGAAGCAATTAGCCCAACAGCTGGTGCATAGTAAAATCCATTACGGCAACCATGCGACACATGAAGACATCTCAAAAGAATATACCCATGTGGTATTAGCCACAGGCGATCCGCAGGCTACACAGCAAATTCAGACATATGACATAGCATTAGCTTCTGCATTTGCCGGTGCTATCGTCAAAGGGGACTTCGTCCGTAATGAGGTACATACCTGGTTCAATAACGATTTTGCTCCAAAAGGTATGGGTTACTTGCTGCCTCACTCCAAAACAGAAGCGACTCTTGTGATCGTCTATCCGCAGTATGAAGACGAGTGGTTACAAAAAAGAAATGAGTTCTGGAACGTAATGGTGAAGCAAGCCTCCCGTACCCTAAATCAGGAAATTAAGATTGAAAAAGAATTTACGATCACCGATTACATGGTAGGAAAATGTAATTATCCACGAATCGGCAACACGTTCTTTGTTGGCAACTGTTTCGGAGCCACCACTCCATTCTTAGGTTTTGGGCAGACCGGATCACTTCTAAGTGGCATTTATGCCGCTCAGGATATCTGCGGGCTTGGGAATTATGAAGAGCTGTGTAAACCACTCTATAAGGATTATGATGATTCCCTGGTACTCCGCAGAGCGATTGAAGGCCTAAGTAATCATCAACTGGATTTAGTGACTAAATCCCTTCGCAATCCGATGGTGAAGAAAATTGCCACCCAGCCGAATATGAGTGTTTTGAAAGGACTCAGCCACTTGTTGAAGCCTTTTACGTCGAAATAACTAATACTTTCCCTCTGAAGATTGAAAGAGCCTGACTCCATTTTTATGGGGGATCAGGCTTTTTTTGTATAATGGACTCAGACTTATCAGAGTTTAAAAAAAAACACTCCAGTGCGTGGAGTGTTTTTACTTAATGTATCCGTGACTTCGACGGATGCTCATACCTTCAGAG
>NZ_JBAPTY010000238.1:0-3012 GCF_049282395.1 Halobacillus sp.
AGCAAGTGACACCCCAAAATATTCCACCTCAGGTCATCCAGATTCTGGATGACCTGAGGTGGAAATAAATGTATTAAACCTTCAAACCCTTCAACCTTCAACCTTCAACCTTACAGGGCTTCTTTGATGATGCGCTTGTAGTAGAGAACAGAGAGCAGGCCAAATATGGAATAGAGACCTGTGTACACGCCCATCACGATGAACATTGGGGTCCACAGCTCGGTTCCAAAGAAAAACCAGCCTGATTGGACTGCAAAGTAACTGTGCAGCAGTCCGACGAGAAGCGGGATGCCAAAGTTAAAGACTTGTTTGCCCTGGATGCCTTGCAGTAAATCCCGGTTCGTATAGCCAAGCTTTCTTAATATTGTGTAGTTCGGACGTTCTTCTTCACCTTCATCCATCTGTTTGAAATAAAGAATACAGCCGGAAGTAATTAAGAAGGTCAGTCCGAGAAAACCTACGATGAACATCACCAGTCCCATATTCTGTTTCTGGTTTTGAGTAATCGCATACTCTGATGCCGTTCCCACGTCACTGCTAAGAGCGAGACTCTGGAACACTTCATCTGCTTCTTCAACCTGATCTTCAGACTCCAGATTAATACCAATGTATTCGGAATACTCTCCCTGGAGTTTAGGATTTAAATCTTGAGACAGCTGCTTATAAACGGTTTCGTCAACCACGGCTGTCGGCAGGCCGCCTCCTGAATAATAATGGGATAGGACGCTCTGTTTCGAAACTCCTAAAAAGTCTAAGGGAATGGATTTTTCTTTTCCTTTAAACACCAGCTCTCCGCTGTCCTCCATTTGCATCATTCGCTGCAGGGCATCGTAAAAGCCGGTGAAGATGGTCTGGTTTTCACCAACATCAATGCCAGAGACTGCCTGATCTTTTACCACGGCCAGTGTCATTTCTCCTGATTTAAAAGCAAGCCCTTCCATATCTGATCCTACAATATCTTCCACATTAACAGCTACTCTTAGAACGTCAATCTTCTCTTCGGTGTAAGGGATCCCATCAAGCTTTTCGGTAAACTCTTCTGCCTGCGCTTCTGTAACAAACGAAAAATCGTCCGGAGTGCCATTTCCTGCTGAGTTTTCGGCAGAATAGAAAGAGATGTAACTTAAGGACAAGAGCCCAATCGCAAGAGCGGATACCGTAGTAATAATCGTCAGCAGCATTGCGTTGGATTTCATGCGGAACATGACCGATGACAGAGACAGCACTTCATTAATATTCATATAGCCCTGCTTATTCTTGCGGATGATATTAGCGATGAACCGCACCGATCCTTTATAAAAGAAATACGTGCCAATAATGACAGAAGCCAGAATGAATACCATCGATCGAAACAAGCTGTTCATAGAGGTAATATTTCCAGAGAAAAGCTCGGAAGAGACATAATACCCTGTGACAATGAGCCCAAGCCCAAGAATCCCCATAATGATTTCAAATAGTGAGATCCGGCCCACTTTACCTTCAGTTTTGGAAGAGGTGCGGAATAGGGAGAGAATCGTCTGCCTCTGAATGAACAGGTAGTTCATTCCCATAATGAGCAGATAGATACCGCCAAAAACACCCAGAGTCTGCACCATAGCTTTAAGCGAAAATCTCAGGGTAGCTGCCGTTTCTACATCGGTGATCTGGAACAAAATCATGAGGATCAGTTTCGAAGCAGCAAAACCAAGAAAGATACCCACGATCAACGAACCAAAATAAATGATTAAGTTCTCCGCACTAAGAATGCGGAATATACGGTTTTTCGTCAGCCCAATCAGCTGAAACATTCCGATTTCTTTACTTCTCCGTTTAATAAAAATGTTATTTGCGTAAATGAGGAACACCGCGACAATACCAATTAATAAGACCGATGCTGCCCGGACGGCCGCCCCGCCTTTCAGAGATCCTTTCGTGCTATCCATTGCCGGATCGTATTGCAAGGTAACAAAAGCAAAATAGAGCGCCACACTGAAAATCAGCGCGAATACATATAAGTAATAATTTTTCAGATTCTTTTTCAAATTGCGGAGAATAATCTGGTTAATGTTCATACTGCACCCCGCCAAGCACTCCCTGAGTCTTCATAATGTCTTTCAAAAAAGCGTTCCGCGTCTGATCGCCTTTTCGTAATTGCGTATAAATCTGCCCGTCTTTAATAAAAATGACGCGGCTGGAGTAGCTGGCGGCGACAGGGTCATGGGTAACCATCGCAATCGTGGAATCTCTCTTTTCATTTAAATCACTGAGTTTATTGAGAAGGTCAGAAGCGGATTTAGAATCGAGTGCTCCGGTCGGCTCATCGGCGAAGATGATGCTCGGTTCGTGGATAAAGGCGCGCGCCGCAGACGTACGCTGTTTCTGACCTCCGGAAATTTCGTTTGGGTATTTATCCTGGACATCGGCAATCCCGAGTTCTTCTGCTACCGCATCGAATTTCAGGTTCGCTTCTTTTTTCGAAACTTTAGCGATCGATAACGGCAGGAGGATATTTTCTTTCACCGTAAGGGTATCGAGCAAGTTGTATTCTTGAAAAATAAACCCGAGATGATGCTTTCTGAATTCCGCCAGCTGTTTGTCTTTCCGGCCGGTAATTTCCTCCCCGTTGATCGTAATGGTCCCGTGACTCACACGATCGATGGAAGAGAGGACGTTCAGCAAGGTCGTTTTGCCTGATCCGGATGCGCCCATAATACTGACAAATTCTCCTTTTTCAATGCTCATGTCAATTCCCAGCAGCACGTGCTGCTTCGTAAATTTGTTGCCAAAGCTTTTATGAATTTTGTATCCTTCTAAAATGTTCATCTCGCTTCCCCCTTTATTTGTTAATTTTATTGTATAAATTTCCTGATTCTTTTTCCTTTCAATGACCTAACAATGAACCAATATAAAGTGACATTTTTGTCATATCGATTATTCTTACTCCGGGGGAAACATTCCACGCGTATGCTTTGTTCTACGTTCAACACAAAAAAGCTTGTAAAAAATCGTTGCTTTTTACAAGCTTTTTCCCAC
>NZ_JBAPTY010000239.1:0-6729 GCF_049282395.1 Halobacillus sp.
TATGTGGAGTCCGCCGGTGTATCCACTAAGTTTCTGATGTTACATGGAGATCCCGCTGAAGAGATGATCGAATATGCCAATCAGGAAAATTATGATTGCGTGGTTATTGGAAGCCGTGGACGTAATAAGTGGCAGACGTTAATCCTGGGCAGTGTCAGTCATAAACTTGTGAAATACGTCCAGGGTCCGGTTATTGTCGTGAAGTAAAGAAAACGTGCAGTTCATCAATGAGCTGCACGTTTTTTATAAATGAAGAAAATACTTTAAGAGGTATAGAACAAATTTAAGTGCGTTGAGATATCATGAGTTCAATCAAGATTGAAGGACTTTTACAGCATGAGCGTAAAATTGCCTTAAGTGACGTGAAGCAACAACTATTATACTTGTTATTGATGCTCAGTCAGAAAACCGGCCGCCGTAAGCAAAACTGGCAGACCATTGAATTGAAACTGACTCATCAGGATCTCGCCAACATGATCGGGGCGACGAGAGAAACGACGAGCTCTATCATGAGCGAATTAAAAAAAGACGGGTTCATCAGGAAAGTACGGTTTCTAGCCCTCGATGCGTATAAGACGAAAAAATTCTTAAACCTTTCCTAATCTCGCTGCTTCCGACATAAAATATCCCATTTAAAAAGGGCCCCGATCCGGGCCCTTTTTCCTTTCTCTATTTCCACTCGCGAATTCCGCTTAAATCACTATAGACACTATCCGGCTGTATATCCAGCTCTTCTGCTACAAGTTCCTTGCGATTAATCCAGGCGGTATTAAATCCAAAGCTTTTTGCACCTGTAATATCCCATGGATTAGAGGACATGAATAGGATTTCTTCTCTTTTCACATCCAGTCTCTCTAAAGCATGGTTATAGGCAGCAGGAGTAGGTTTATATTGCTTAATTTCATCCGCGCTGATCACTTCATCAATGTAGTCATTGGTCGAGGATTGCTCGACAAGGGGATCAATCATATTGACCGAACCATTCGAGAACACCACCAGCTTTTTATCAGAAAGCTCTTTCAGCACATTTTCCACCTCTTCAAAAAGCTCAAGTTCTAAATAAGCGTTCATGAGGCGCTCTTCATTCTCTTCGGATAGCTCGACCCCATTCTCTTTACAGGCATAATTCAAAGCATCCTTCGTAATCTCGTCAAAAGGCTTATAGCGTTCCATCAGTTGTCTTAAGAAGAAATACTCCAGCTGTTTTTTTCTCCATGACTGGCTGATTTCGTCGCCTTTATTCGGAAAAATTTCATTACATTCTTTTCCCACGGAATGAACATCAAACAATGTGCCATAAGCATCAAACACCAATGCTTTAATCATCCAAAAACCTCCTAAACTATTCTTCTAAGAGGTTTCCCTGCAGGAGAATATGAAAACTTAAAACTAGGAAAAAGTAATCCAGTCAATTCCAAACAAGCTTAGTTGACGTTCTCAAAAACCATTGCAAGAAACTTATTGGAAAACAAATAAAAAATAAATACTTCCAAATCCTATAACCCCTGATAAAATACAAAATGAAAGAGAAGACTCTTTACGGGCTTTCATAAATATTTCGCATACCGCTACCATAACCAAGATGGCTATCGTTATATTCATAATAAAGGCTAATACATACGGGATACTTATATTGAGCACTCCCCCAACAAATGAGCCTAAAGCAATCGGGAACGTAACCACTCCAGTAAACATCACCAAAGATCCAATACCATACCCCGCCAGGAATAAAGGTGTAAAAATAATGATTCCCTCGGGTATGTTATGAGTGATCAGAGTAAAAAGCATTACCGTCCACAACTCATGGTCCAAACCTGACCCTAAAACAACTCCCATGGGGAAATTGTGTGCGGACATTCCCACTGTTAATAACATAACCGTTCGCAGCATAAGATCCTGTTTCGGGCTTCTGGTGATGATCGTTATATGATCGATGGCATGGTGAATATACCAAAATAAAAGAACTCCTGCCGTCATTCCTAATACAAAAATCATCCAGCCTCCAAGTTGGAGACTATCGGGTATCATTTCCAAAGTAGCCATACCTAAGATAAGCCCAGTCGAATAGGCAAAAACAAAACTAACCTTAAACCCTTTCAAAAACCAAGCAAACACTCCCCCTAGACCAACCCCCGCCCCACAGGCAACCGAACTTATGAACCAAACAGGTAACATGTTTCACCTCTCAGAACCATTATTGGTTATCCAAAACTTCCTATATAGATGACATCATATGATTGACGTGAACGCTTCATGCTTGTAACATGTATATATGAATATGTGCGCATATATTAGTTAGTATCTCTATACTATCAAAGGTCTTCATGCCAGATGGGATAAGTTTTGTTGAAAGGTGAACAATGGTTTTAAGACAATTATTAAAGGAGGTTAAACCATGGGGCACGACCATTCACATGGGGCAAACAAAAAAGCGTTATTGATCAGTTTTATCATCACAACCGTTTATATGATCATTGAGGCAATAGGCGGTTTCTTAACTAATAGTTTAGCCTTATTATCTGATGCAGGACATATGTTAAGTGATTCTGTATCTCTCGGTGTCGGAGTATTAGCCTTCGTAATGGGAGAAAAAGTAGCCAACTACAGTAAAACCTATGGATACAAACGATTTGAAATTCTTGCCGCCTTATTTAATGGCGTTACCTTAGTATTGATTGCTCTCTACATTTTCTATGAAGCGTATAAACGTTTTATCGAACCCCCTGAAGTAGCATCTGTTGGAATGTTAACCATAGGTATAATTGGGTTGATCGTAAATATCGTTGTAGCGTGGATGTTAATGCGGGGAGATACTGAACACAACTTAAATTTGAGAGCCGCATTTCTACACGTGCTCGGTGACTTGTTAGGATCAGTTGGAGCAATCATAGCCGCCCTTCTTATCATGTTCTTTAATTGGGGATGGGCCGATCCATTAGCAAGTGTGATTGTAGCGGTATTAGTTCTCATTAGCGGCTGGCGGGTAGCCAAAGATTCGGTACATGTTCTTATGGAAGGAACACCTAAGAATATAAACTTCGAAGAGATCGCAGAAACCATTCAAAGTACGGGTGAGATTGAAGACATCCATGACTTGCATGTTTGGAGCATTACTAGTGGTCAAAATGCACTCTCCTGCCATGCAGTAGTTACACAAAACCTTACCATTCAAGATTGTCAGCACTTATTAAAACGAGTGGAAGAGCAGCTCCGTGAAAAGGGAATTGGGCACGTGACGATTCAAATCGAATCAAACGAACACCCACATGAGGATTCCATTATCTGTTCAGATCATAGGGATGATCATCACGACCATTCCCATTAGGGCCTTCCCTCGGACTATGGATCCGGGGGACTTTCACTTTTTAAAGCACGCAGTTTATGAATATTCCTGGACATACGTCCGTTCCACCTTATTGATTTAAAACATCAACTCACTTTAGAGTGAATGGCCTTTTTCTAAGGGTGAGATTATGAATCTATTTGAATAGAATTGAAAAAGGAGGGCCGAATATGGATTCATTTTTTGTATCTGTACTCATTATGGCCATGAGTGTGGCTGGAGCATTTATAGCTTTTATGGTCATTCTCCTGAATCGGAATAAAAGAAAATAAATGCTTATTCTAATTTATACATGTATGAAGATCTATCTGCTTAGTGAAAAGGTAGTACAGAGTATTCAAGATGAAGAAATGATCACGATTTATCAGGCTTATAGCCTAGCGCGATACTAAGAAAGTCTCTCGGGAGTCAATTGAACTCTTGAGAGACTTTTTTTTGGAGCAAATAATCGCCCCCTTCTCCATTCGTGGTATATTGAAAGTGAATGGAGTTGAAGTGATGTTAAATACAATGATCCATGTTGAAAGATTAGTCAAAAAATACGGGAATATGACAGCCGTCAATGGCGTTGAATTCCATGTGAGTGCCGGCGAAGTGTTTGGTCTTCTCGGACCTAATGGAGCTGGAAAAACAACCACGATTGAAATGCTGGTCGGACTCCGTAAACCCGACGATGGAACAGCTACCTTGTCAGGTTTCGATATTCGCAAGCAAATCAATAAAGTGAAAGAGGTTATTGGGATTCAGCTGCAATCCACTTCGCTGTTTGAATTGTTAACGGTTCAAGAAATCATGCAAATGTACGCAAGCTTCTACCCAACTCACGTCTCTATTCCTGAATTAATCGATGAAATGCTGTTAACGGAAAAGAAAAAGGATCGAATTAAAGGATTGTCGGGCGGCCAAAAACAGCGTCTTGCCATTGCTTTAGCTATTATTCATGACCCTGCCATTATCTTTCTTGATGAACCAACGACTGGATTAGATCCTCAAGCGAGGAGAACACTTTGGGATATCATTGAAAGTCTAAAGGCAAAAGGAAAAACCATCGTTCTTTCCACCCATTACATGGATGAAGCCCACGTATTGTGTGACCGCATTGGTATTATGGATCAGGGGAATTTGATCGCCTTAGATACTCCATCCAGATTAGTAAAAGACCTGCATTCGGACAGCGCCATCGAGTTTACGCTCCCCCCTGATGAAGACGATACATTTATTCAACAGTTACCACGCGTCACTCAAGTTACTCGCAGGCAGGAATGGTATGTCGTTTACACTGATGATCTTCAAGTGACACTGATCGGTTTAATTCAACATTCCCAGGAGAAAAACCTTAAACTCCAGGATTTACAGACGAGAACAGCAACACTCGAGGATGTCTTTATACATATGACAGGAAGGAGTTTAAGAGAATGAAGGCTTATTGGCAGTTAACCTTAGCGCAATTAAGGATTTTCGCACGAAATCGCCAGGTGCTTTTCTTCACGCTCCTCTTTCCCATTATTCTGATGCTGGCCCTCGGCTCTTTTCTTGGAAATAGTGGTGGCACGAGTATCTCTATGGCCGTCATCGACCATGACGAATCATCCGCATCCAAGGCGCTTCTCTCCAATTTCCAGAAAAATGAGGCCATCCAGCTAGATCAAAGCAACAGTGTGGACGAAGCATTAGATGAACTCAAAACAGATGATTATCAAGTCGTTATGGAAATACCTAAAGGTTACGGCAAACATTTACAAACCCATGCTGAAAAAAGCAAGGCACTGGACCTTCCCGTTTATTACAACGAAACCAACGCATCAGCTTCCCAGCTCGGGTTAACCGTCGTCACTTCTGCCGTAGACCAGGTGAGTAAAAATATTGAAGACTACTCGCCAGTCGTAGCCGTCCAGCCTAAAGGAGTACGGGCGCTTGATATTGGCTACATTGATTTTCTCGTTCCCGGGATCGTCGCGATGATGATTATGAATAACAATATGAACGGCGTAGCTGGACAAATATCCGCATGGAGAGAGCGTGGAATTTTGCGGCGCATGCAAGGGACTCGTCTTAAAGCTTCAACGTTTATCGCTGCACAAATCACGGCCAGGGTGCTGTTAAATGGCTTACAGGCCATACTTGTGCTGGTCGTGGCGAGCATACTTTTTAATGTTCAAGTGAATGGCTCGTGGCTTGCCCTGCTCACGTTCGTCGTATTAGGAACACTCGCGTTTATGGCTATAGGCTTTATTATCGCTGGTCTTGCTAAAAACCCGGAAAGTGCAGGCCCGATTGCAGCCTTTGCTTCGTTCCCGATGCTATTCCTGGGCGGCGTATTTTTCTCCATCAACTCCATGCCGGAATATCTTCAGCCATTCGTCCATGTCCTTCCGATTTCTCATTTAAGTACCGCCCTTCGCGAAACGATGAATGTAGGTACACCTTTTCTTGGCTTATGGCCCCACTGGCTTACTTTGGTGGCCTGGTTAGCTGTCGCTTTTACCATTGCCAGCCGAACATTTAAATGGGAATGAGATAGAGCGTGCTTTCTCATAGTGTTCAATCATCCATTCTTACATGAATATCCAAAAATTCGAATAGGTCAATCCAAATATCCGGATTGACCTTTTTTTACTCTACTAAGAATGAGAGTGATGTGTAATGGACTAGTTTCTTCTGCTTATCCCCCCATGCCGTCCATACTCTTAGTAAAGAAAACACCTATAAATGTGAGGTATGAACGCCTAAGTGATCACGGAGGGGCTTCCACTTTCTGAAAAAATTAAATGAAATTTTACCACCATAAAATTAAAGCCCTCAAAAGTTAAATAAACTCTTAAGGTGCTCGTTACTTTAAAATAGGTTTTAAACAATCCTGTCAAATTAATATTAAAGTCCTGATATGAAAGGGTGCCGGGCGTTCTAGTAAACTCTTAGAGGACAAATATACACTTCGAAAAATGGTTACACAAATAAAGTTGTTGGGGTAGCGTTGAATTGCTTGAGTGATTTATAGTTGAATTTTTTCAAAAAACTATATACAAGTTGCAGCTTATCATCGGTTGTGGTTTCAATATATAGGAGAGGTTTGTGTTTTTTTAATGTGTTCACTGCCCCTTGCAACACATCCATCTCCATCCCTTCCACATCAATTTTTATTACATCCACTCTGTTCAACTCACTGAATAAATGATCGATCGTTTCAATCACTACATCACCTTCCACATCACCTTTTAATTGACTCATCCCCATATTATCTTCTGAACCGCCTACGATCGATCCTTTCCCTAGTTCTTTTCCGACCCCATGGTTGAGTAAAGTGGTTTTATTCTCCAATCCGTTTAATTGAACATTCTTTTCTAATAAATCAAACGCCTCACGATTGGGTTCTATAGAGAAAACCC
>NZ_JBAPTY010000240.1:0-5023 GCF_049282395.1 Halobacillus sp.
CCAGTACAGATACCAGGAAGCCTCTACCCTTCTCTCCACACGGCCGGGACCACCGTAAAGCATTTCCACGTAAAGACTATCCAGCAAAGCCAGGTACGCTGATGCAGCCTGCTGTTTTCCGACCTCAGCATCAACTTCTCCTTTCTCTTTGCCGGAAGCTATAACCGGAAGCCATCATTCCTCTGACCTGTCCAGGTATTTATAGGTCAGGTGCATGACCTGATCGTTCAGGTGAACCGGCGGGTAGAACGCTGTACGGATCCAGAACTTGGTGGAGTGGTTTTTTTCGTAACGGGCGATACTTTGCAGAAGAAGCCCGTACAGAAAATCTTTTAAATGAAGGTCCTTATTCTGTTCAATATAATCCATGACAAACTTGATTTCGTGTTCATATGCATCCTGGCACAGGGCAAGGAAAAGGTCGTCTTTTCCTTTAAAATGAGTATAGATGGACTGTTTTTTAATCCCTACTTCCTCAGCTATCTCCGACATCGATGCCCCTTCATAACCATTTCGGGCGAAATTCTTCAGCGAAATTTCCTTAATTTGAACCGCAGTAATGCTCACCGGCTTCACCTTCCTATCATCATGATACTTCATACAGCTATTTTAATTAATCACTTTTAGTCCTATGGCAGCACTTATGACCATAGCCATAAATACAATTCTAAGCCAATGCCTGGATTCCTCAAAAAATAGGATGCCGACAAGGCCTGATCCTACCGTTCCGATTCCTGTCCATATTGCATAAGCGGTCCCCATCGGAAGAGACTGCATCGCAAAACTTAAGAAACTGAAACTGCTGATCATTCCAAGCACCAGTACGGCAAAGGATACCACATTCTTATGCCTGAGAATTAAATTCAGGCCGGTAACCCCTATGACTTCAGAGCATCCAGCTAGTAAAAGAAAGATCCATGCCATCAGGATGTCCTCCCTTCTGCTTCAGGTTCTCCAGTGACTAATTTAAGACCTATAACGCCAATTAATAGAATAAGAATCAGAAAAAGCTTTAACAACTTAACGGGCTCTCCGAATACCAGCATCTCCATAAATACAGTGCCGGTTGTACCAAGACCTGTAAAGACAGCATAAACCGTTCCAACAGCAAGCTTCTGCGTGGCCTTGATAATCAAGGCAAACGAAAGAAAAATAGCTATGCTGGTCGCTATCCACGTCATACTATTATAAGCATGCTTCAATCCCATAACCCAGCCTACCTCAAATAATGATCCAATCACTACGAACATCCATGAACGGTTCATATATATGACTCCTTTATTAATAATTTTCATACGATAATTTCAACCTTACGAACGGTCGTAAGGTAATCATAGCAATTGTAGGATGAAGCGTCAATCATAAGAGACTGCCAGTATTTTCTTTGCTGTTCTATTGATTTGAAACATTGACGTAAACGTTCTACTACGTAAAAAGGCGACTACTCTTATGAAGTAATCGCCTTTTTCAGGGAGGATTATTTTTAATGGTGTTAGGCATATATGCTGGCGCAAGTACCCGGTGCTGGTTCATAATAGCAATGATTTTTAAATTGCCCGGTAAAAGGTTCCCCGTACCACGTTGGAGGGCATGGACCATATGGATTAAAGTACCAGAGAGCATATTTGGCCGGATGCTGTCTCCAAAAATTCAAATTCCTTTTGGCTAATTTCTTTTCCACAGATCTTGCTCTTCTATAGAACAAATTACCCTTCTGAACCGCCTCAAAAGCATAATTGCCGCCTTGCACCTGATAAATAACCTGCGGAATGGATCGTACATCTGTAAAGTCTAAACAATCTGCCTGTGCCCGGTTAACAATGACGTTTCCGACATAAAGCATTCCTTGTTTCCCTTCACCTTCAGCTTCCGCCCTCATCATCCTGGCCATTAAAGCAACGTCTGAGTCCTTGTATTTTACTCTTGGCATTTTTTCACCCCAACATATTGTATGAAAAAAGCCTATATTGATGTCTAAATTCTCCATTTAAGTGCCAGTAAACTTTCCACGCTGCATGACCCATATATTCCCACCTCAGGTCTAACATTTATTGGAAACCTTATGAGTTTCATTCCCCCTCGAAAGGGAAGGAGAGTTTTATATTCTTTGTTCAGGAGGTGGTTGTATGAAACTCAGTCAACAGATTATTTTAGGAATGGCCATAGCGTTAGGATTATTTTTAGGATTTCAACTTGGCACTTTACTATCTGATCAGTTCTTAATCATCTGGGGCATTGCTTTGCTTGTGGGGCTTATCTTTCGATTCATAGCTCAATTTCTTTTAACTACTTTAAGTAATAAGAATTAATACATACTTACGCGAGGCACCCCATCCATTCAGGAGATCGGGAGTTAAGATGGATTCTTCCCCTCTTCCCTCCTCAAACTGGTGACCTCAATAAGAATTACCTTTGCTGATTATCTTTTTGATCCAAATAGACTTTTACAATGCCTATAAACAACAGACACACAAGTGAAATTAAAAAGAAAATAGAAGTAAGTAAAGTGGAAACATCCATTATAACCCTCCCCTCTGCCGAAGGACGCCCTGATATTTATTATGGATCTTCCGCCTCATTATACTTGTCCTCCTCATGCTTATGAATATCCTTAAGGTTCTCACGGAATTTTTCTAAGTGTAGTTGATAAAGCTATTAAAGAGTCACTTAATTGTAAAAAATAATAGAGTTACTGGTGCTAGGTCGTACGGAACGTTATTCTATTAAGGGGTGAGGTTATGGGTTTTTGGTATTTCTTAATATTATTTGCGGGCATATTTTTAGTTGTTAAAGGGCTGAGTAGGAATAAAGAAATTAGCTTAGTATTTATAGGATTCTTATGTATTGCGTTTTCAATTTTTATGTTTACTCCAGGAAGTGATGAAATCATTTCGGAATTATTTAATTTGGGTTAGAGTGTGGAATAGATATATGACTGATTACCTACTAGGTATTTTCATTAACGGTGCTAAAGTAAAAGAACAATTCTTCAACTAAAGAGGACTCCCAATTATTTGGAATTCCTCTTTTTTCTATATTTATCAACATTGAACTCTAACAGAGCCTATTTAAAAGACTCCGCTACTGTGATCAGGTCCTCTTCTGATAAATCTTTTACATTCCCTTTCAACTCATACGTGATCGATCCATCTTTCCAAATCAATCGTTGAATATCCCCTTTGTTTCCGGCATATTCTCCCGTTTGTTCTCCAACCGAAACCTCTTCCGTCTCCAAATCTTCGTAGGAAATATCGCCATCCTTAACCGTCATCAATTCCATCATTTCCTCCGTTTCAGCATGAAAGGTAAAGGTTAATAAGGTGTCCTTTTGGCCCATAGGTCCAGCTTCTATTTCAACACCATCCACTTCAAAAGGCATGACAGCCGGAAACTTAGGCTGATAAGCTTCATCTTCAGTACGACTTACCAGTCTGGAACGGTCGTATTCGAACAGTCCATCTTCCGTTTCAACTGCCGTATCGAAAGCGTGCAATAATGGTTGAGGGTCCATGTAATGAATTCGAGTGATTTTACCCTGTTCGTTCGTGTTCACTCTCCCACTAACCTTCGCGGATTGACCATTACTTACATCGATTTGAGTATTAAAATCATAAGCCGTTTCTTTGTCCTCACTCTGCTCAACGCTCATACTGCCAATATCCATCTTAACCTCATTTCCATACGCCTTCTGGTGAAAGCTGCTAACCAGATTAGTCTTCATCGCCTGGTCCATATACTTTTCCGTAAAGTAAGGTTCGAATTGGTCCATGTAGTAGTTAGAAATCTCTTCCTGATTATGATCTTCATAAAACTTGGTTAACTCTTGATCCGGTCCTGAGAATATTTGCTCCAGTACCTTTTTAACATCATCCTTTGCCGTACTTTGCTCTTTCGCATTCTCACCAGAGGACTGGGTAGATGTGCAGCCGGCAGCTATCAAGAGCGTTATAGCCATAAGTAGTAGTTTTTTGATCATCAAATAACCTCCAATTAAACTTCTTTACAATTTGTACGGTTACAACCTGTTAACCGTTTCAAAAATTGGAAATAAAATAGAAAATTAGTTTAAAAAATCTATTATCCTACTGTTGAAAGTTAATATTTATTAATATAATAAACTCTTAATTAAAAAAGTGGGCTCTCAGAACTTATATCAGCTTTTCCCAAATCAAACTGCACCGCTACTAAATCAGCGCTTCAGGACGGGTGCTCATGCTTTTGTATTCAAATAAATGTCTTCAAACGGCTCATAGCGATCCGCATGAGTCTTGCGTTCATAGATTCTTATAAATTCGACTTCAAACTGAGGAAAAGGAGATAGCTCTATGGAAGCCGCTTTTTCCATTTCTACCAGTTCCCGCTTCGAAAGACCGAATGCTTCTTTAGCCAAGGTTAGATGAGGAACAAAATCATCCAGCTCAAAATACTTCCTTACCTGTTCATCGGTTGGGGAGATTTCATGGACTATGTATTCATGAAGGCGGGCCAGATCTTCAGAATGAACGCTTAAGTATAAAACATGGTCTCCAAAATAAGCAGGTTCAGCTACTTGAATCGAAAAGGTACGCACATTTTCACAAACTTCTCTTACACGCTCTATCCAATTCCTGTCCGGTGATAATCCTCCCTGTGCTTTTAAAGTAATATGTGGTTCCACAATCGAATGGTCCATCCACTTCTCTCTATAATGTTCAACCCGCTCCATATAGGATTCGGGCGGTACAATCCCTATAAAATACTCTGCGCTCATGCTCCCACTCCCCTTTTATTGATCATATTCAATTGCATCATGCACCCCGTTGTAAGACACTTCCTCCTAACTGTTTTAAAAAAGTATAGATAAACTTCAGTTTTGATTTTAAGTTAAAGCCCCGTTCTGTAAGACTCAGTTTCGAGATAAATGGGTCCTTTACGTTAGATGGACAAGGGCTGGTGGGGAAATAACTCGTCTTGTTCCATCACCCAGACACTCGAGACATAAGCCGCTCATCAACGGATTGAAAAAACGCAATCCTTTTGATGG
>NZ_JBAPTY010000241.1:0-2851 GCF_049282395.1 Halobacillus sp.
TCCATCACCCAGACACTCGAGACATAAGCCGTTCATCAACGGACGGCAAGACCACCGTCCTTTTGATGCTCGGCTTATGCTGTTCGTGTCTATCGGGGTGATTCCACATTTGGACACTTTCCTATGGGGGAACGGTGAGCTTCCTCGCTCGTTTCACTCCCTGAGGGATCTAACCTAGTTCCTTCTCCCATGGGAGTCTCGCCATTTCCCCACCACCCCAATGCTAATAAGGTAAACGGACCCTGCTAAGGAGGATAAGGGCACAGCATGAACTCCTCGCAAATGCTTTTTTACCTGCATAGGCGGAAAGGTGACCGCTGAAAATGGCTATTCTTTGATCATCGGCCAAGTGCTTTCCTGGTTTTTCGGAGAACCATATATCGCAAGGTCCGGAGGGGGATGATGAAGACTCCTGCGGGATAGACATGATCGGTGAGACCCCGGAGAGCTTTAGCTCGAGGAGGCTCAGCACATGCCCGCGGAAAGCGAATCATCCCCCGCAGGACCTTCACGGTGAACCAATATCTCGAAATCGAGTCTTACAGTATCCGGCCTTATACTGGAATAAATTATTTATAAAGAATCAACAACCAGGATTTATATCTTTCAATCACTTGGAACCATTGTGTATAATAGTGGAAATTTAGTAGAGAGGAAGGGAAGTAAATGCAGTCCCAAGCTGTTAAACAGTCTGGAACATCGAGCCGCATACATATGATTCGAAGGGGGATGCTAGCTGGTTCTCCGATTATGCTTGGCTATTTGCCAATTGCTCTTACCTATGGGGTTCTTGCCAGTCAATCGGGAATGAGTAACTCGGAACTGACGCTCATGAGCCTCCTCGTTTTTGCCGGTGCTGCTCAATTTTTAGCAGTCGGAATGCTGGCTGCTGGTACAGGGGTTTTTGAAATTATAGTAGCAACATTCGTATTGAACTTTAGACATTTCGTGATGAGCTTCTCTTTTGTTAATCGATTGAAGAAGATCGCGCTCAGAGCGAAGCTTCCGATGACTCTCGGTCTTACAGATGAAACGTTCACTGTATCCTCTCTATATCGCAGAGAAGCAAAGGAAGATTATGGAGCTTACTTTTTCTCAGCTCTTATTATGACTGCCTATGTTTCATGGGTCGGAGGATCCTACCTCGGAGGCGTTCTTGGAGATATTATGCCTCAAAGATTGAGCGAAAGCATGGGTGTCGCACTTTATGCTATGTTTATTGGTCTGTTAGTGCCCTCTGTGAAAAACCATTACCGAATTGCTGTAGTTGCTGTTTTAGCCATGATTATTAATTATATAGCCCAGCAGATCGGCTTCAGTCAAGGGTGGGCTATTGTTCTAGGTACGGTTGCCGGGGGATGCAGCGGCATCTGGATCTTGCGAGAAGAGGAGGAAGACATATGATCATCTGGATGATTATCGGAATGGCTCTTGTAACTGCTATCCCCAGAATACTGCCAGCCTTTATAGTAGATATCGTGTCTTTTCCAAAATGGGTAGACCGTTGGTTAAATGCTATACCTTATGCAGCTCTTGGAGCTTTGATTTTTCCTGGTATTCTAAGCGTGAAGCCGGAAGCTCCTCAGGTTGGGATTATTGCCGGTTTAACAGCAGTGCTTTTAGCGTGGCTCGATCTCCATATTATTCTGGTCGTCCTTGGAGCCATCGCGTCTGTGTTTCTTTTAACATTATAATCACGCCCGCCCATCCGGTGCATATCGTATAGGGATACTTCCGGAAAGGGATTGATCGTGATGTATAGACAACAAGGATTCCCATTTGGACAAAACTTTGGTATTCCCGGGCAGGGACAGGGAGGACAGTTCGGACCAGGCAGCCCATTTGGTGGTGGATCTCAAGGTCCACCGTTCGGAGGAGGACCTGGTCAGTCACCTCAAGGTCCACCATTCGGAGGAGGACCTGGTCAGCCACCGCAAGGTCCACCATTTGGGGGAGGTCAACAATTACCGCCGCCGCCTTCTTCACCTCCATCCCAACAAGGGGCTTCCGTGTATGCGGTAGATCCTGGATCGCTTTATGGATGTTTATATCGGTATACTTGGATCAGACTGGAAAATGGACGCTCTTTCTGGTTTTATCCAACGTTCATAGGAAGAACCTCTGTGGCTGGTTACCGATGGCAGCGGAGAAGACGTCAATGGGTTTACACGGGCTTCGATACCCGTTTAATTTCAAATTTTCAATGTTAAAAGAAGTGGTGCCACTCTTTGGCGCCATTTCTTTTTATAGAATATACAGAATTATGTTACTATTAAGGGTAGAGAATAAGTAGAAGGGAAGACGAGCCTATGCCGGAGCTTAGATTGGCACGTTTAGAAGATGCAGAAACGGTAGCAAATATCCATGTAGCCAGCTGGAAATCTACATACAAAGATCTCCTTGATGAACGGGATGTAAGTAATATAACGGTTGAAAATCGAATTGCTCTTTGGCAGACCATTTTAAGGAAGCCTGTAAACGGGCAGATTGCCTATGTCATTGAAAATGATAACCAGGAAGTGGTCGGTTTTGTGTCTGGCGGAAAAGAACGTACCAGAAACTACGGCTATGATGGTGAAATTTATGCCATTTACCTTCTCGATGAATATCAGGGCCAGGGTTATGGAACGCTTTTAATCCGGACATTTGCAAGAGCAATGAAGGAAGCAGGTTATCAATCACTGCTTGTGTGGGTATTAACTCATAATCCTTCCAGCCAATTTTATATAAAACTGGGTGCTCATCCGGTAGAAGCAGAAAAAGTAACGATCGGGCAAGGTACCTATGAAGAAACAGCTTATGGATGGAAAACGATAGATGAATTAGCGGAAGAAGCAGCTAATTAAACAAA